>JAAESJ010000379.1 GCA_024229495.1 Verrucomicrobiaceae bacterium
CTTGGTTTCCTCCGGGGTCTTGGTCTCCTCCGGGGTCTTGGTCTCCTCCGGGGTCTTGGTCTCCTCCGGGGTCTTGGTCTCCTCCGGGGTCTTGGTTTCCTCCGGGGTCTTGGTCTCCTCCGGGGTCTTGGTCTCCTCCGGGGTCTTGGTCTCCTCCGGGGTCTTGGGTTGAACGGGTGGTGGGCTTTCTGCCGGCTTACATCCGTTTAAGGCGAGCCAGACGGTGAGGGAAATCGTGCAGGAGAAAAGCGCCTTGGCAAGGCCGTGGATTTTGCCGTTTTGCATGGGATGATTATGAAAGGTTCATCCTGTAATGCAATGGCATAAAATCAGTAATAACCAATTTGCCGAGAGCAACTTGCCTGATAAATACAATTGTTTGGTCGCCGCGATATACCCCGCAATTCGATTGAGGTAATTATAACGGCTGCCCCGGGCAAGGATGCCGGGAAATCAGTGGGGGCTGGAACGTATTTGCCGGAATTTAGCTGCCGCGCATACGCAGGAAAACCTGCCTTGGTCCCTGACTGACAGGATTGGCGAGGCGAACGGTGATCGTGGCGGTGCCATCACCGTTGTCAGTGGTAGAAATGGTCTCAAACATCGCCGGACTGGAGGACCAGGTGGCAAGATTGTCGGAGACTTCAACGCTAAGTTGAGCATCAGCAGCAAGGTTCTTGCGGAACGTGATGGTCAGGTAATCGTTCTCACCGATACTCTCCAGTCCGGTAATGGGCACAGGGGCATCGGAACCAAGTGTTGGTTTTGAACCGAAGAGAAATTCAAGAAAATTGCTGATGCTATCTCCATCGTCATCGTCTTCAGGTTCGCCTTGAAGTTCGTTCAGTGCCGCCCAATCGGCGTAAGTGATTCCAGGGGATTCGGCTCTACCGGGTGATCCCCCGGGGTTACGGCTTGCAGTCCAGTTCTCCGGATTGCCATGGGCTGGAAGATCGGCAGCGTTGATCAGGACAAGGCTTGCTCCCTCCCCGTCCGCTTCTGTGGCCCATGGTAATTGGTCATTATAGGTGAAGTCACGAATCGGATTGCCCTGGTTGTCAATGATTGTCAATGATTCGCCATCGTTGCTTAGTCGCCCGCTATACTCGAAGGACTGGACAGGGCTGATCCCATACCTGGACTCAAAGGCTTCACGGTTGCGAATCAGGAGCAGGTAATCCCCTGAGGGAAGTATGGTTTGATCGGGGAAGGTAAAGTTTATCCCGGAGTCAAAACGAACTCCGGACATTTCAAGTGCTGACTCCCCGGCATTGAAGAACTCAATGAATTCGAAGTCGTCGCGGTCGCCGCTAACGGCAATTTCCTTTTCCCTTGTGGGGTTGGCCGGGTGGTAATGAAACTCGGAGATTGCAAGATTGGTGGCGCTTGCCGGCACACTGTCAATTGAGAAGAAGGCTTCGTTCAAGGCACTCCATTCACTACCTGCCGTGTTGTATGATCGTGAACGGATCATTGTTGGCTGGGACAGGAACAGGGGATCAGACACATTGTCTCCGCCTCCCTGGCTGGTTTCTCCGCGAAGGATCATGTCCAGCCTGATGTCCGAGCTGGTTCCGCTGGTCTGGTGAATCTCGACGGCGATGACGTTGGTGCCCGGGGATAGCGCGGATTTTGCGATCGTATAGTCTTTCCAGCCGTCCTCATCGCTGACGTTGCCGCTGGCAAACGAGCTGAAAGTTGCGTTGGAGGAAAGGTTCTGGCGGAGCACTTCCGTGCCGTTGATATAAGCGGCAATGCCGTCATCGTATTTTACTCGCAGCAGGAAGTTGAAGAACACCGAAGGATCCGGGATGTCGACGGTGGTACGGAAGTAGGTGGTGGGATACTTACTTGAGGAGTCGGGGCCAAAGCTCACTGTCGTTCCGGCACCCTCGCCGTCGTCGCCGTAACCGAGCTCGGATGGTCCGCTTGCCCAGTCGGAGTCATCGAAATCCGCGCCATTCCAGGCTGTTCCCTGATCGCTTCCGTTATCAAGGTAGCGCCACTCATGCCCGCTGGAAATGTAGGTTACGGGCGGCTGAGCTCCGCCTCCAAATGAAGCAATCAGGGCGTCAGGGTTTGGTGATCCTCCCTGCAACCTTGGATCACTGCCATCAAGGGTGTAATAGATCCTGTCGGCATCGGTGGCCATTGTCAGTGGCGTGTCCGGCGACAGGGATCCGCCGTGCTGGCTGAATACCGGGGCAATGATGTCCGGATACATGCCGGCAGACCGTAAGCGGCTGATCATGGTTTGGGTCAGTCCGGGGAAGTGGTTATTAACAAGGTTTTGCTGGTAGTCGAGCCAGTTCTGGTATTCGCGGAAACGGTCTCCCCAGCGCGCTGACTCGGCAATAAATCCCAGTCGGGCTTCGTCCACACGTTTCTGCAGGCGCTCGATATTTTTTGCCGGCGTCAGTGCCCCGTCATTGAAGAAGCGCTTGTGGATCTGGTCGGCAACAAGCATGGCGAAGTCTGTGTTGCCACTGCGAAGGACGGACATCAGGCTCAACGGTCCGGCAGTGCTTGCCGAGTGGCCCGGGCTGCGAAGGTAGCCATCGGCGTCTTTCATCTGGAAGCGGAAGGGTTGTCCCTGTACCTTGGAGCCGAGCAGCCTGACCTCACTCTCCGAGTTGCCGCTTACCCACAGCAGCATAAAGTCAATGAGATTGGCGACATCGATGTTGTTGTCGTTGTTAGCCCACGGATTGGGGCCTGAAGCCAGTGCCTTTGCCTCATTCCAGAAGACGCCGTCACCGTCATAGACCTTTTCATCGTTGCGAAACCCGTCGTTGAGGTTGACCGCGTCATAGTCCGCCTTGGGACCCCCAAAATAGCTGGAGGCCATATCGGCATTCCAGCGCTCGCGCAGGTGATATTGCCCCCAGTAACTGCCGTTGAGGTAGACGTGCACGAAGCGTCCGTGTGGGGCAAGGTTGCCCATGTCCAGCATGGAGTCATCTGTGAAGCGGTTGGACATGTAGGCGCCTCGTGAGCGCATGTCGTGGGAACCGCTGCGCAGGTCCATGATGTCAAATCGGTCTGTTGGCGGGTAGTGCTTGTAATCAAAGCCCTCAAAGAGCGGATAATTGATCTTGGTGGCACCGTATTTTGAACGGAATCCGATACGCAGGCTCTTCTTTGGAAAGTTGGTATAGTATCCGCCGAAATGCTTCAACCCGCCGTTTTCCTGAAAGCCGGGCGTGCCGTCGGGAAAGATCATCTCCACGGACGCGGGCGACTCACTGCGGATGTTGCTTCCACCTTCATTCTGAAAAGGACCGGGATTATCGGTGACGATGGATACCGTTGGCACCGATTTCAGGGAATCGACCATTTGCGGTCCGAGGGTTGCCGACTGGGTGACTGAGTCGCGCATGCGCGGCTGATCGGCTACATCTTCGGGAAAGAGGTAGGTCTGCGTGTCGACATTGGTGGGTTCATAGCCGAGATGGTAAGCCATGGCTCGGATCACAGTGGTGCCTGAGATTCTTATCGGCCCATTGTAGATAGTGCCACGGCTTTGGCTCGGAGCCGACCCGTCGGTTGTATAACGGATGGTTGCCCCCTCGGTGGAGGATGTGATTTCAAGGTCAAAGGGCGAGTCAAAGAAGCCGCGATCAATACTGAAAGCTGTATCCCCAACGAATCCATTGAAGATCTCACCATTGGTTCTTCCCGGTGAGGGTGCTCTCAGGTAGCCGTGTTCAAGGCTGTCGGGATCAAGGCCGTAGGAAATTCCCGTTTCC
>JAAESJ010000380.1 GCA_024229495.1 Verrucomicrobiaceae bacterium
CCTCTTTGGTGCCGCGTGGCTTCCCGTCTGGCATGGTGTCCGGGTCGGGGCACCGGTTGGCCGAGTAGCTGGTCTTTTCGAGGGCGTGGCAGAAGCCGCAGATCCATTGCATCCCCTTGGCCTGCTCGGCGCGCATCGCCTCCACGCCGCCGTTCCAGGGCCACCATTTGTAGTCGCCCAGCCCGTTCGTCTTGCGCTTCTCCTCGTCCTCCTCCTTGGCCGTGTGGAGGTGGTCGCCCTGCAGCACGCACCACGCCTGCTCGCCGCGCTCGACGCAGTCCTGGTTGGCGCAGCCGTCGTTGAGGGCGCACGCCTCCTTGCGCATGCGGATGTACTCGTCCCTGCACGCCTGTTCCGCGGGAGAGTTGTACCCGATGTCTTTCTGGCAGGAAGGGCACGCCGAGTGGCGCAGCTCCTCGACGTTGGCGCGCGCGGCGCGCGCCGCGTCCAGGTCGCGCGCCCCACACGCCACCGAGTAGGCCTGCAACGCGTCGAAAAAGGCGGGACGGCGGCGGAAATTATGGTTGCTCTCTTGAGGCGCGAACTGCACCATGTCGAGGTAGTTCCTTGGACAGTGGGTGCAACCCGCCTTCAACTGGCCGGCGCGCGTGGCGTGGCTGATGCGGTAGGCGCGGGTCTTGCCGTTGTAGGGAACGTAGCCGTTGTTCTGGCGCTCCCCGGGCGGGAACAGGTTCTCCGGCCCCTCCTCCGCCGGGGCGGAGGTGGGACCGACGACCGTGCAAAAGTAGTTGCTCAAGGTTGCGTGCACCGGAGCGGGCTTGCTTTCCTCCGTGTCCGAGTACCGCGCGGTCTTGGTGGGGCTGGGGGGCTCGCTCTCAGAGTCGCGTTTCATACTGGTTTTTATATATAACCCATGTATCCAGTTGACCACTACGTTTAGGGTCAAATGGTTTCTGGCGCCAACGCGGGGCCGCGCATGCAGTTGGCGCCAGGCCCCGAGTGGTTTCACCCAGGTGTGAATAGACCCAGGTGTGAAGGGTTTTGGTTCCCTTTGTACACCGTTCACACCACAGAGCCTC
>JAAESJ010000381.1 GCA_024229495.1 Verrucomicrobiaceae bacterium
CAAGCAGGGAAGTTAAGACAAAATTGCCGCGCTTGACGGGCGAAGTGAGGGTACCGTTGGCGGTAACTTTAAGAATACTGGCCTGGGTCATCAGGCCGCCCCTGACACTGTCCTTAGGCAAATCCACTAAGCGCATTTTTTCGCCTACTACCCCGTCAATGCCGTAATGACGTGCCAACCGGCGGTTAAGGAACGTGAAGTCGGACTTGATGAAATGGCGTACACCGAGGTTCCTATCGAGCAACTCCCGGAAAAACAGGCGCGTCTCGGCAAGCATCGCCTGGCGTAACTGGTCATCAAACTCCGGATAAAGTTTCTCGTCAGGCGTGGTCGCATCAATCTCACGCAGTTGTAGCCAACCGTCGAGGAAGTCATTGATGAAGCGCCCTGCGCGCGGGTCACTGAGCATTCGCTCAACCTGTCCGGTCAGGACAATGGGTTCTTTGAGACTTCCATTTCCTGCCAGTCGGTGAAGTTGCTGGTCCGGGGCACTCTTCCAGAGGAAATAGGAAAGGCGAGTGGCCAGTGCATAATCATTCAATGGCCCGGGATTTGCGCGGTGAAATAAAAACTGTGGCGAACTGAACATGGCCCGCAAGGGAGCGCGAACCATTTTATGCATCGGTTGGTCCTTAGGGTGATGCGGTTTGGCGAGGGAAACAAAGGATTCGATTTCCGCGTCCGTTACCGGCCGGCGGAAGGCCTTGGGCGCGAGCCTCCTGACGATGTCGCGCAGGTGCGCTTTGGGTTCCTTGGTAGCGCCCGTCCAGTAAATGCGATGTTGCGGCAGCCATGGGACCGGTACGCCGGTGAGCAGTTGGCGAGTACGCGTTGGGGGCCACTCTTCCTCCAGCGGACCCTCAATCTTCAGCCACTTAATTGCCAACCCCTCCCCCTTGTAGCCATGCGCGCCCTTGACTCGCATGTGGTAGATGCTTTTGCCGTCGGGCGCCCAGTTGATGTCCAGTGCAGCAGGATAAAAGAAATCGTTGGGGGTAAAAAACTCGGTCAGTTCGATGGAGCGGGTCTTGCCCGGGAGCAGTTCAAAGGCGCCGATCAATTGGGCAGCCCCTTGCTTATCGCTTCCTTTGTAGAGACCAAAAGTAATGGGCGTTTTGGCCTGATAACCGTAGGCCTCGGCAGTGATCCGGTAGAGCCCCGGATAACGAGGCTTATACCCCATATAATTGGACTGGGCGACGTGAGGCCTAAACTCAAACATTACGTAGGCGTCCTCTGTCTTCATCACCGTCATGCCGCCATTGCGAAGGGGTCTTTCAAACCACATACTGGAATAGCGATTATTGCGGTAATCCATGGTTTGTGCGCCTGCCCGGGGCTTGGGTCCAAGCTCAATAGCCTCATCCAGTGCCGCGTCAGCAGCGTCCAGGTAACTACGGATGTGCAGCGGGGAAATTCCCTGCTTGTCAGCAACGGTGGCAAAGGTGGCCGAGTCATTCTCCGGGGGCAGGAAGCGGGCGAGATTACCACGCACACCCAGTATGTCCTGCAGGGTATATTCCAGTTCCAGTCGGGTCAGTCGACGGACAGGCACCCTTCCCTGAGCCTGTTGCTGCTTCAGGTTTTCAGTGCGTAGGTGACTGCCAAGGGATTTTAGTGCCTTCTCCTTGAGGACGACATCGGGCTGCGGTTCTTTTGCCGGCGGCATCTCCCCCTTTTCCACCCGGTCAAAGATCTTTACCCATTGCCGAAAAGTGGTGGCATCGGATAAGTCATGCCCAAGTTCTTCAAAATTGAGTTGTGTCTTGGTGTCAGCATCATGGCAATCAATACACGAGGCCTCCACCAGCGGCGCCAATGCAACCTTGAAAGCCTGCCCACGGGGCTTCTTCGTTGCGGCTAGATCTCCGGTTTTGATCCATTCCGGAGCTTCGGCCATGACACTGCGGTGGATGGCAGCGGCCTGTTTTTTCATTCGGGCGACGAGCTCGGGATTTTGGGACGCGATGTCCCGCTCCTGGCTCAGATCGCTTGCAAGATCGTAGAGTTGAACCCGATTGACGCCTCCCTTCTTCATTAGGGGGATCAAGGCTTCATTAAAATAGAACATGGCCCGGAATTCATCGCGCAGTCGGTTGGCTTCACGATTGGCGAATCTGCCGTTGAACATGCGTGCGCGCAGATCCAATCCGCCCAGCTCTTTCTCAAGATTATCCCCCAGGGCCAATTTTGTCTGCTGCAGCAAGCGGTTCGCCTTCGCATTGTCAAACGGGAGTCGGGCTGTGCTCGGCGCCAAGAGGGTATGGTCCCCCATTCTCATCGCCATGGTGGAGCCGTTCATCCAGAAAAGGGGTTGATGACGTTCAAAACTGCCGGTGCGGGTGAGCAAAGGCGTGAGGTCAGAGCCGTCCAGGAAGACGTCCTTGGGTTTGTCGATGCCAAGAAGCCCGCAGATGGTCGGAAGCAGGTCCACGGCTCCGGCAGGCTCTTTCTCAACGTGGCCGCCGGGAATTTTCCCTTTCCAGTAGAAGATGCCCGGCACGCGATGCCCCCCTTCATAATGCGATCCCTTTTTGCCGCGCAACTTTCCGCAGCGATCCTGGCGGTAGCTGCCGTTGTCGGAGGAGTAGTGAATGATGGTGTTGTCGAGCTCGCCAAGTTGCTCGAGCTTGGCAACGAGTCGCCCGATGGCGCGGTCCGTGTTGTCGATGGTGCCGTTGTAGATGGCGGCCTGATCGTTGAGCGCGCCATAGCGGGAAACGATCTCGTCGGGGGCCGCAATGACGGCGTGGGGCTCGTTGAACCAGAGGTTGATGAAGAAGGGCTCGCCGGCGTCGCGTTTTTCATCGAGCCAGGTGAGGGCCTCATCGACGACGAGCTGGCAGGAGTAGCCTTTCATGGGCCCGACGGGCTTGCCGTTGCGCAGAAAGTTGGTGGGATCTTTGTGACTGGGATGAGCCCCATTGACCAGGCCGAACCAGTAGCCGAAGCCATGTTCGGTAGGCGTGGGGTTGTCGCGATTGTTTACCGGCATACCGAGATGCCATTTACCAAAGTGAGCGGTGCCGTAGCCCGCACCCTTCAGGACTTCGGCGAGAGTCGTTTCGCTGCGAAGCAGATGCATTCGGTGACGCTGTTCACTGAGGACGGAATAGACTCCGGTGCGGATGTGATTGCGACCGGTGAGGAAGGTGGCGCGCGAAGGGGAGCAGACCGGAGCTCCGGAATGGAAGTCGGTGAAGCGCACGCCCCCGGCGGCCAACTTGTCGAGGACAGGGGTCTTGACGGGGCCGCCGTAACAGCCGATGTCGCGGTAACCGAGGTCGTCGACGAGCAGGGTGACGACATTGGGTCGTTTTCCCTTTCCATTCACTGCCGAACCAGGCGGCTTCACCTCAGGTGGGTCCCCATCCGGGCGGGCAATACAATAGAGAAACCGGCGCCCCCGGATAAACAACTGATTGCCTGCAATGGCCGGGGAAGAATGCACCGTATCGTCAAGCTTGTTGGTGGCCATCACCTCGAGCTTTCTTGATCGCTTCAATACTAAGGTCGTAGCGTTTCGGTCGGTCACGTAAACCAGTCCATCGGCCCCGACCGGGGAAGAATAGATTCCCGACATTCCCGGCAGCCGCTCACGGTTGATCATTTCCCTGCCATCCTTTGCATCAAGACATGAAAGAAGGTTCTGGTTGGACTGGGTGAAATACAGCCTCCCGTCATAGAGCAGTGGCGACGGCACATAAGGAGTACCACGCTTCTTGGTCCACAGGATCGACTCGGAGCCGGTGATGTCCCCCTTTGCAGAAAGCGGCAACGCCAGCAATGCGGAGCCCTGATAACCGGTCATGCAATAGGCCACGCCATCCTCCACTACCGGACAGGGAATGGCATTATCCGTTAACCCGGAACATTGCCAGATGATCTCCCCGCTCCCCAGGTCGTAACTGATCACCTTGCCGGGAGCAACCAGCCTGCCGCCACGCCCCTTGCCGGAGGAAGTGGTAATGACCTGGACCCGGCCACTATGCTTGACGACTGCCGGGGTCGACCAGCCGTTACCACCCTCGCGTTTCTTGCGCCAGATTGTCTTTCCTGTGGCCGCAGCAAGCACCTCGATGGAGGATTCCCCCTGGTGGTCACGGACAATGATCAGTTTACCCTCATGCAACACCGGCGAACACCCTTCACCCAGGCTGGCGCCCATCTTGATTTTACCCAGTTTGCGATTCCACAAAGGCTCACCTTCCAGGCTGTAACAGAACAAACCGGCTGATCCGAACCAGCAATAAAGCCGCTTGCCATCCGTGGTGGGTGAGGCCGAGGCAAAATTATTGTCGTTGTGGTGCCCTTCATGCGGCACCAACTCCGTGGCAACCTGTCTCCAGATTTCTTTTCCCGTCTCACGGGAAAGGCAGAGCACCGCAAACTCGTAGCTGGTGTTCGGGTGCTTGATTCCAAAGACCCGCTCAGGTTGATCCTCAGGCCTTGGCAGGGACGGATCGATCTTGCCGGTATTGATCGCGGTGAGCAGGAAAACCTTATCACCCCAGATGATCGGCGTGGAACTTCCACTACCACCCATAGCAACCTTCCACTGGATATTTTTCTCATTATCCCACTCCACAGGCCCCTTGGCTGACTCGCTAAAACCATTCGCATTCGGTCCGCGCCACTGGTGCCAGTTCTCTGAGCTGGCTTCCTCAAAGGACTGCGCATTGGCTGTGTGAACCAAGTATAAGAACAGGCAAGCCAGGCCGCCTGCCAAATTACGGTATCTCATTTTTCCGCTATGGTGATGATCATTAATCGGGTTTTCTCCCCGCCATGTGCGACAAGCTATCTTCCGGCAATCCACTGGTATTAAACCACTCCACGGCGGCTTGATGATCCTGCCTGAAAAAGTGTTGGCCGGCACGAATCATCGCCGACTCCCGCATGCCGGGATCAGATATTTCCGCTGCCCAGATCACGGCGGATTCACCGTCCTGGGAAGCCAGCCCACTGATGAACCCGTTGATGGCAAAATCGCGGTCCTGGGATACCGGCATATCAATGATTTCCTGCACCGCCTCATGCGGTTGATTGGCCCCCTTGAAACCGAACACAGCACTGAGGGCATCCCGTTGCCCCTGGCTTGGTTCCAGGGAATCCACCCAGGCCTCTGCCGCCTCCCGGTCATTCCATTCCCTCACCACTTCGCCAAAGAGGCGCGCGTTCTGATCCTGGCCGACAAATTGTTCCGCCCATTGGGAAGCTGCCTCAGGATCCTCACTGGTAAACTCATTGGCCACCTGCCACAGGGCAGCACCCTGGAGCGGGCCCTCCTCAAGGTTCTCAGCCCAACTCAGGCCACCCTCCAGTCCCTCATTGTCAACTACCTCCCGGGCCAGCTTGCGCATGTGTTGTGTCGCGTGCGGGTCCTCATTCTCCGCCAGGCCGAAGACATACTCGGTGGCAACCCCAATATCATTGTCGGCAAGCCCCTCAATCAAGCGCCCCGTCATGCGCCGGCGCAAATCCCCCTCCATTCCCGCCACCAAATCGATGGCGGTTTGCGGCTCAACACTGGCCAGCCCAGGTAACATATTGCCGGTGTAGCCATTGCGATGTTGCTCCGGGATCTTCTCAATGTAGGCCACCGCTGCTTCCGGGTCATTGGCACCCCAGGCGTAATCAAAATCCCGCCACTGTTCCCCGCTAGCCTTATTATTGGCCATCACCTTACGGATGGCCATGGCCTGCTCCACGGTAAATGAATCCTGCTGCATCTCCTGAAGAATCCGGTCAAAGGCGCGACGACGCTCCACCGGGTCGGATGACTTGATTGCGGCAATGACCAGTTCTTCAATCTGCCCCTCACTCAAGGGACCTTTCTCCAGCGCAAAATCCTCAAAGCGCAATCCTTTCCCGTCCCATTCCCTTTCCACTACGGCCAAAGATGCCGATCCGTCATTATCACCTGCCCCGGGTTGAGATGATGAATTCTCCGATGGAAGCGCCGGCTGACCTGACCCGGCAAGGGCACTGAGGCCCTGACCGGAGTCTGGCTGACCAGCTTTAACGTGATGCCCTTTTCCCGGGCGCACTGAATCAGAAGAAGGTGATCCGGAAAACTGCGATCCAACGACAAACATTGCTGTCGTGAGAAGGAAATAAAAACAGTTAATGAGCAGTTTATTTTTCATAAACAATTCCGTTAAGAAAAAAATCAGCGGCGCCGCCCACGTGCGGCACCCTCATCTTTTGGAGGATTAAGAATCGCCTGCTGCACATCCTCGGAAACACCTGAGGAAACCATCCACTCGGCGGCCCCGCTTGCGTCTCTCTTTGACCAGGCGCGACCAACACTGATAATGGACTCGGTGCGCTGATCATCGGAACCGATGGATTCCGCCCAACTCATCGCCGCCTGCGGGTTCTCCCAGGCCAGTCGCCGACTGAAACCGCTGACCGCCGCATCCTTGGCATCCGAGGCCGCCATGCTGGAGAGGTGCTCGCTGGCGGCGGTGGGATCTCGCTGTGCCCATTGGCCCAGAGCCCTGTGCATACCGGCATTTTGACCATTTCCAGCAGGAAGTGACCCCAACCAGTCAACAGCAGCCTGGGCATCACGCGCCGCCCAGTTCTGCCCGACCTCCGCAATAACCCCGGCGCTCTCCGGTTGACTGCTGAAATTCCCGGCCCATGATGCCGCCGCCTCAGGATCCGAGCGCGCAAAATGACCAGCCATGCGATGCATTGCCATGTCTCTCATCTTCCCCTCGGGTAAACCTTCCGACCAGAGAGCAGCGTCAGCAGGGGAATCGCTACGCATCACCGCTCCTGCCACGATATGAATCATCCCCTCGGCTCCCTCGTGCCCACTTGCCACCATGTCTTGAACGAACCGGCTGGCTGTGTCCGGGTTGGCATCAGCAAGACCCTGCACCAATCCCCGCATCAGGTGGCCGGTCAGGGCGGCGGCGGGAATCTTGCGATCCTTGAGCAGGGCGTCAAACCCCGCATTATTCTCCATGTCCAGGTTATTAAACCACGCCAGGGCCGCCTCAGGATCGGCACTCGCCCAGCCAGTCAGGGCGGGAGACATGTCGTCTTCCTCCGTATCGGCGCCAAACATGACCGCATCAGCACCTCCAACAGCACCCCAGGCATAGTGGAATTCACGAAACTCGGCACTGCGGTGATCCATGTGCTCAATCTGCTTGCGAACCTGCAAGGCATTCTCGGCAGTCAGTCCTGCCAGCAGGGCAGTAAAGGCAAACCTGCGCTCAATCGGGTTTGTGCCTTTGCGGAGCTGCTCACCGAGCGACTCGATGTCTCCATCCGTGAGCTTTCGTTTCACCACCTCTAATGAGCCAGAATCAACGCCGTCACCGCCTGATCGTTTCGCGGAGGCCTTGCTTGAGCCACCTTTCCCAACAGCCAAGCTGCCGCGCTCATCTGCCGAACCCTTCCGGGCTCCGGTCGCCATTCGCTCCTTGTCATCGTTTCCCCCGGCCGGGAAAAATTTGGCACCGATGTTGAATGAGAGGATCGCCGCAATAATCCAGGCCCCGTGCAGTAAAAGGTTCTTCTTCATTTTTATCGTAGTCTCAAATGTGTTCCAACGAGAAACAGGGTTACTCTGCCCCGATAAGTTCAACGCTGATGATTTCCAGACCGGCCCGTTCCTCATGCGTGAGGGCCCAGCAATCAAAAAGCTCAAGGCCGGCAGGTGATGTTGGAAAATAATTCCTTTGCGGGATCATTTTCGCAACCTCAATATCAAGCTCGAAGTTCCCGTCCGGATGTCCGCTTACATCAACATCACGCCAGGTAAAGTATTTCCCGGCAAACCCGCCGCGCAGGTAGTTTCCCCTGAAGCCGAATAGCACCCGGTTGCTCGAGGTCATCCGCCCACGAACCCGGAAACGCGCATTCTCACTCAAGCGCACGGGAATGCGGCTTGTAGCGGATACGCCAATATTGACCGAATAGTGCAAATCCGGCTCCCTGCCCTCCTCGATCCAGAGGCACGATTTGGCCCGCAAGCGCATCGGGTATTGGGCGACTGGAAGCTGCAAATCACCCCGACGCGCATCACGGGGGAATTGACTCTGCCACCCTTCAATCGACGACCATGGGAATCCCGGCACATCGTGGGGGATCGCCTTGAACTCGGATTCCTTCTCCAGAGCCGCCACCACCAGGTGATTGGCGGGAACTTCCTGCACGCTGCCGTCAGCCAGCCGCTCAACACTCACCAATCCTTCATTAACCGAAACCCGTGTCGAGTCCGGGCCTGCTGTGATATTAAACTGGGTGCCCAATACCTCGGCCTCGGCAGAAGGAGTCATCAACCTCAGTGGCTTGCCCGCGGGCTGGGCGGCCACATCAGCGGAAAGGTCTCCACGGCGCAAATGGATAAACTTCCCCTGCTCTCCATCAGACAAGGTCAGCAACGCCGATCCTGACACCCAAATGGTTGATCCGTCTAGAAACTCAATCTCGGCCCATGAATTCGCAGCCCGCGTTTCCAGCGTCCCCCCCTTGATAAGATCGCCGGCATCCAGGTTGTTCACCATTTTCCCGCCGTCACCCGTCCAGACAATGGTTCCGCTCAACTTGACGATCCGCGCAATGGAAGAGGGCTCAGCAGACTCCTGCCGGAAAAAGAACAGGATGGCTAACATAATAGCGGCAGCTCCAGCAAGGAACGTGATCGCGCGAACCTTACGGCGTGTTGCCGTAGGGCCTGCAGGCGCGAGCTCGAGAATCTTGGCTTGTTGCAGGTCGACATGCATCCCGAGATAATGGAGATAGTGCTGCTGTGCATCAGGATATTCCTCCAGAATCTCCTCCAATTCGGAGAGCTCCTCAGCGGAAATACTTTCCTCAACAAGCCGGGAAAGCAGGGCGTTAAGTCTTTGTTTCCAGTCGTGAGGGTCAAGCATCACTCCAGCCCTCCTTTCTCATGGTCCTGCCAACGCACTCAAGAAGCTGCCCGCGAATTTTTTCCAGGGCATAGTAAAGCTTGTGGAGGCGGACTCCTGTGCGCTCTGCCTCCTGCTTGACTGCCCCATGGCGACCATAGCGCAGTTTTACCCACTTGCGCTCCTGCGGGTTGAGCCTAGTGAGACATTGTCTTAAAGCCCGGCGCCTTATCTCCATCACCGGCTCCTCCTCCTCATGTGCCGCGTTAATTTTCTCCAGTAATGAGCTCGAAAAGACCAACCGCTCGCGAGCCTGTTTCTGACGCCACTTCAACACCTCCAGCCAGGCAAACTTCTTTGCCCAGGGAACGAAAGGCCGCGACTGGTCGTATCTCTCCCACTTCTCCCACAACTTGACAGAAACCTCCTGGATTACCTCGCCGGCATCAACCGCACGCGGGATCATCATATAGACATAGCGCTCAACCTCCGCCTGATGGCGGGTCCAGAGACGAACGAATTCAGCGGCAGGATCCATGGCAAACTAACAGTGGAGCTTTACTCCCTATCTATAATCCACATGAAAACCGGATTTTAAGAAAGTTTTTTCAGGGCAGGCTCAATCCTTTATTTTATTCAAAATTAATACATTAACGACTTATAACCAATTCGTTAGATAATAGTATGCTTGGCGAGGAAACAACGAAATCCATGACAATGTGGTATTTTGTCCCTGTTCGGACGCGTTTGTGTTTATGATTCCCCACACCATGAAATTACACGCTTTCCCCTTCATTACACTCAGCCTTCTGGGCTGCTCACAGCTCCTGGCCAACCCCGCCGAATTCTCCAAGGCCGTAGTGGACATCGGAATGGTCGCAAAGGATATCGAGAAGACCGCAAAATTTTACACCGAGGTTATTGGACTCACGGAAGTCAAGGGCTTCAAGGCCTCCGCTGAAAAAGCCACCAGTTTCGGGCTGACGGATAATCAACCCGCTGATATACGCGTCTTTATGCTGGGAAATGACCCGGCTTCCACGCGCCTTAAAATCATGTCCTTTCCAAAGCGTGAAGGCGCAACCCCGGACCAGAAGTTCATCCACTCGACAATTGGCATCAGTTACCTGACGATCATGGTCAAGGACATGGACGACGCGCTTGCCCGACTTAAAAAGGCAAACGTGAAATTACTCGGAAAAACACCCGCATCACTTGGCGGCAACACCCGCATCACGGTTTTCCACGACCCTGACGGAAACTTCGTGGAACTAATCGGTCCGGTAAAAGGATAAGAAGAATAAAATCATTTCATTTCATCCAGCCCACTGGCACCGGAACACTTTCCCTGAAACAGAACTGATGAATGATTGACAAGGGGAATTAACGAATATCCATTTCCCCACGCAGGTTGTAGCTTAAAGCATTACAGCCAATACAACCAAAGACACAAAGAATCATGATCAAAAGACTGGCACAAACAACAGCAATGATACTCCTGGCAGGCAGCGTGATGACTGCTCATGCTGATGATAGAAAACGGCACCAGGATTCCAGCCTCAAGAAACACCAGGCCATCGAGGAGAAAATAAAGGCTGCCGTTGACGCGGGCAAGTTATCCCCCGCAGAAGCCAAAAAGAAACTCGCCAGCATCAAGGATGAACTCCGGGGAAGTGACAAGTCCAGATTTAAGGGGAAGGATAAAAAAGCGGACCGAGCCAAGAAAAAGAACAAGGGAACTCGCAAGGAAACACAGGGAGGGAACAAGGCAAAGTTCATGGAGATAGAGAAGGACCTGCGCAATGCCGTCAAAGAAGGGAAGCTCTCCAAGGCTGACGCCATGAAAAAACTCGTGGCCCTCAAGAAACAAATGTCAGGCGCTCATGATAAAGGGGATGGCGCCGAAAAGAAAAAAACTTCCGATGGGCGTGAAGCGAAGTTCCGCGCAATGGAGGAGAAAGTCTGGACTGCCGTCAAAAGCGGCAAGATGACCAAGGCTGTTGCCGAAAAGAAACTCGCCGCCATGAAAAAAGCCATCTGGCCGGACAAGCAGGGACAGGCAAAAAAGAACCCCGCCGGCGACAAGAAGGATCCACGAAAGGCGCGCTATCTTGAGGCAGAAAAACAAATCATTGCCGCAGTGAAGGCAGGTAAGATGACCAAGGAGGAAGCTGGCAGAAAACTGGCAGGAATTAAGAAACAACTGTGGGGTGGCGACAGTCGCCTTTCCTTGCGTTCTCTTCATCATCCTGACTCTTGCCCTGTTAAAGATGGGAAAATTTCCAAAGCTGATGGCGAAAAGAGACTGTTAGCCTACAGGAAACAGCTTGGAGCCGGCTCCCGGTCAGGGTCTGGTGCAGGTAAAGGGGCAGGTAAAGACGCGGGTAAAGACGCGGGTAAAGACGCAGGAAATACCACCTCGGGGAAAAAAATTCCCGGCCGGCCACGGTAGGTCTTTGTTTCCCCTGGCTGCCAAAAAAACAATTCATCCGGGCATTCCACCCGCGATTAACCTCTTCTCATCACTTGGCGGAGAGCACTTCCACGGACTTTAGTATCAGAGGATCGCTCCCCTTCGCAAGGTCCCCGCGCATATTTTTCAGCGGAATGTCCACGGGGACACCCTTTGCCTCATAGCAAATCATTGCCGCGGAATAATAGACCTGGAAAGAAAGTGAATACTTCCAGCCATTGGGAAGTTTGCGCTCCAGCATATTGGAAAAAATCCCGTTGGTGGGCTCACCGATGATGGTCACGTGCGGCAAGTCAGCCATCAGCATGGCAAACGCATCCGCGCCACTGAATGATGCATCATGGGTGAGCAGGGCAATCGGACCGGTGAAAGTAGCGTTTTCTTCCACATCCTCAGCAGGCTTGAGATATCGCGCCTTCAATTCACTAAAGTCATCCGCAGCACTCCCCTTCTTGGTCTTTCGGTAATGCCCGATGCGTTTCTTGTCAGCAAAACGACTGGCAATCTGGTAGACACACTGGTCGGTGCCGCCCGGGTTCAGGCGAATGTCGATGATCAGCCCTTTAACCCCGGCAAGCTCCCCGAGCACCTTGTCCA
>JAAESJ010000382.1 GCA_024229495.1 Verrucomicrobiaceae bacterium
CCAGTTTGTGATGACCTTGAGATTGTCTATTCCGTTGAATTGTTGCGTCGCCTCTCGACGGTGATCCGGGTTGCCAGTCCCCAGATTGTGCTGACCCATTCTCCTGATGACTACATGGTTGACCACATGGAAACGGCTCGATTGGCAGTAACCGCGGCCTTTACCCACAGCATGCCTAATTTTGTCACTGAACCGCCTACCAAGGAGCTCAGCGGGCATGGTCTGGCAGTTTACCATGCCATGCCTCATGGCTTGCGGGACGGATTGCGCAGGAAGGTATGGCCGGAAGCTTATGTTGATACGCAAGCCGTCATGGACAGCAAGCGCGCCTCTTTGGCGGTGCATGAAAGCCAGCAGGACTGGCTGGGAGAAAGTCAGGGGATGCGTTCCTTCCTGGCAGCCATGGATGAAATGTCAATTGAAGTGGGGAGGATGTCGGGGCGCTTTGAGCATGCCGAGGGGTGGCGCAGGCGCCTGCATCATGGCTTCAGTACTGAGGAATGGGACCCGATGGCAGAGGCCCTGGGTGAAAAATTCCTGAAGAATCCGGATTATGACATAAACTCCAAGCCTTGATTATGGCTCGCCGATTAAGCAGTATTGCACCGGACTGGTGGGATTATACCACCCTTGATGAAGGGATCATTCGTGATGCTGCATCACTCAGCATGAGGGACCTTGAGCAGTTGTCGCGGCCGGGTTTCAAGGTGGTCATGTATGACACGCTGGAGGATTTTTACCTGGCGGAGGCCCTTGAGTATATCCATTCCTGGAGAGAGTCGAGTCATGACAACCCGGTGGGTATCTGCGGACCGATAGGGCCAACCGAGCAGTTACCGCTGGTGGCGCGGTTGGTGAATGAACTGGAGATTGACCTTACCACTGCCCATTTCTGGGGCATGGATGAATGGCTTGGCCCAGGGGGCAGGGAAGTGGACGTATCGCACCCGCTATCCTTTGAGCGCGCTGACAGGGAGCTGTGTTTTGATCGCATTGCCGGGCACCTGAAGATGCCGGAGGAGAATCTTCATTTTCCGGCTGCGGACACCAAGCCTTATGTCGCCTCCTGGGAAGGTGTACGATGTGCGGTCATGCAGGGAGGGCAGGGTGATATCAAGCACTGGGCATTCAATGATCCGCCGCGCCGTGAGGGTGAGTATACTGATGCGCCCCCGAGCCCGGAGGAATATCGCGGTCTGGGGACCCGCATTGTGGAGTTGCACCCGATCACCCTTGCCCAGAACGCCCGCACCTCCGGCGGTGGCAACATCACCATTGTGCCGCAACAGGCGATCACGGTGGGTCCGCTGGAGACGTGGCAGGCGGAGAAAGTCTCCATATGGCATGCCGGCACCCATGATAATCCCCTGGGGCAGCGCCTGACAGCATTGATGATCTCCAAGGGGATTGCCGATTGTGCAGTGCCGATGTCATTGCTTGCCGATCACCCGAACGTGCAGTTTAACTACTTCCGTGGTGGGCTTGGCACCTGTGATATTGAAATGCATTAATCAACTGTAGTTTCTGCC
>JAAESJ010000383.1 GCA_024229495.1 Verrucomicrobiaceae bacterium
CACCTAAATTGTTCTCAGGGGGTCAAAACCTGTCTCAGCCTGTCGCACAGCAATTGCGTAATAAAGGGTGTGACTCCTTAGAGGATAAGAGCCAAAGACTCGATTTGGCGCAATTTGACGGAGCGTGTCAAATGCCGGCAATGGCTCCTGCGGTTGGATTCGAACCTACAACGGTTGCACTGATCATCAGTCAGTTACAAGGGACAACACACACATACACTCACACAAATTATGGCGTGAGCTGGATGAAGTGGCCAAATCCTGGGACTCTTTACCCGATCCTTTGCGCACCGCGATCATGGCCATCGTGCGCACCGCTAAGGATACAACTGACCACTGACTCACCACCACCCCACAGCGCACAAGGGCACAAGGGCGGGTGGCTCAGTGGTTTATGGTTCATGGTGCATTTTGCCATTTAATTTCGGGGATACCCTGCTGAACGGCATTCCGTATCATTTCGGTATCGAAGTGGGTATACATGTCGTTCACGGCCTCAGAGGCGTGTCCGGTAATCTGCATACGCACTTCTTGAGACACCCCACTCTGGGCCATGAACGTGTTAAAGCTGTGCCTTAAGGAGTGGAAGGTTCTTACTCCGTTCTGGCGGTCGGGGAGGGTCAGAATTACTGCTTTTCGACTCGGAAGTAGTAGGCGCGTGGCGCGTCTTCCTGATCACCAACAAAGCCAGCCAATTCGAAGGTGGCGGTGGTCGTCTCTCCAATACCGGCAGGGATACCATCCTCAAGGTCAGCACCCCAGTCGATTAAGTCAGTCGAGTATTTGACAACGTATGTCTCTCCCGGCTGAGAGTCCCAGGTCAGGGTGAGCATTTTGCCCTCCGTCGAGTAATTGATTATTGTGATAGCGAAATCTTTCACTACACCCGTGCCGTTCACTGCGTCATCGAAAGTCGTCGCGACGCGGATCTCGTCATAGTTGCTGCGAGTACCGTGGAACGAGAGCGTATCAAAACTCGCGTTGTCGAGGTTATTGACCGTGGTAATGGCCGTTAGTGTGGCGTTATCAAAATCGGCTTCTGTCGGCGCGGCGAACGGATCAAGGCTGAAAACTGTAGTCGTGATGGTCTCGTTGACGGCACCAAATTCGATCTTGGTGATGAAAAGTTGCTGGGGTGTGATGCGGGAAAGAGTATTTCCGAGAAAGTCCTCGAAAACGCCACCCGTGTTCTGGTCGTCCCAGTATCTCGCCCGCGGATTGCCCGCCGAAGTATTGTGAGCGACACCTCCGCCGACCGCTTCACCGGCAGCAACTTGGGCGCGGTTGTCGAGCAGTTCCCCCTGCCCGATGGCGACGTTCGGTTTGTGATGGTTGTCGGGTAGACCATTGACCGTCGTCGCCGCGCTCACAAAACTGAGCCAAATCGTTGAGCCGTCGGCAAACTTAGCGGTCACTTCGGGAGCAAGCGGGATGTGCCCGGAGTTGTCGTCACGGCGCTCTCCCTCGAGGTAGCCTCCCGCGTTGACGAAGGTGGAGGCAGAGAGTATGCCGGGCCAGGTCTGGCCAGAGCCGGCTCCGGTCGTCCCATTGGCGCGGACGGTCATGGCTTGCCCGCTACCGTTATTCCCGGTTCCAGAGCTGTTGTCAACCCACGGACCGCCGGCACCAAGAGCTGGCATTAGTCCGGCGAGGGCACTGTTAGGGGCGTAGTCGAAAGGTTCGTAAAACAAGAGATCGGCCTTGGCCGCAATCGGCAACAGCACGAGTCCGCTGCTGATGAGTAGAAGGATGGGCAGACGTGTATAGTCCATATGGGAGGGTAGGAGGTTAAATCTAGTGAAATTATTCAACCACTTGCAGTTAAACTTCAAATTGTATCTGTATCTGCAGAAGCTACAGCTATGACTCTTAGAATTGATGATGTTATTGCTATACAAACAAGCCTCTCAATCTCCATCCTCATCCTTACACCTTACCACACACAAACCACACCCCGCTAGCCCATTACAAAAGAACACGGATTTTGTAACACCACCACCCCACAGCGCACAAGCGCACAAAGGCGGGTGGCTGTTGGCTACTCACCCCCCACGATGCAGGTCGCTTGATTGGGGGGATCCTTAAGGCTTCTCACTGATCAGCTTCACAGGCCGCCCGCCCCAAGTATCGCCCCAACCCTTCGCTTCGGGTTTACGGTAGATGATCACTTTAGCAGGAAAAACCCGTCCCACTTCTTCAGGAGCATCTCCAAGAAATGTCACAGACGATAGTCGGCTGCACAAATAAAAGGCACCCTTCCCCATGTTCTTAAGGCTTTCCGGAATCGTAATATCTTGAACATAGGTATTGGCAAAAGCTTCCTTGCCAATGGAACTCACGCCTTCCTGAAGCGTGATATTGGTAAGGGTTCTGCAACTCATAAAAGCCTCCTCGCCAATGCTGATAACACTCCCAGGAATCGTGATGCTTTTCAGAGGCATTGAAAAACGGAAAGCCCCCTTGCCGATGCTGGTAACGTTTTTGCCAATTTTAACTTCCTCTAAAGTGGAGTAGCAATCAGCGAACGCTTCTTCTCCAATGTCGGTGACGGTATCCGGAATAATGAAAACTCGCTGGCGGGTTCCGGCATACGCTTTAGGCCCAATACTGGTAACCGGTTTTCCATCAATCTTCTCAGGTAGCCTGGTCCCAGGATTGCCCAACAACCCTCCCGATCGATTCTCTATGATCTTTACTGTTCCACCTTCAACCACATACCATAGATCAGAGTCAATTAACACCTCCTCTGACGGCTCTCCGTTAATTCGCCTCATTAGCTTGTTGACGTCTGATTCTTTTACAAGCTTAGCGTGAGCGACAGGTTCTTCAGGCTGAACTTCCTTTTTAACCCCCTGCTGCTTTTCCCCTTCGCTTTCCGTTTCGACAACAGGCGACTTGCTGCACGCACCCAAAACAAGAAGCAGCGGAAGCAGTAGCGGGTATAAGAACTTCTTCATGCCGCAACCCTAACACCACCACCCCACAGCGCACAAGGGCACAAGGGCGGGTGGCTGATGATTTAGCGTGGAGCTGACCCGACACAAGCACCTCCCTATCCAGCACAGAGAATAGTGACCCCACCTGATGCCGGAAATCTGAAAAACACATGCGTCGCAAATGCGCTATAAATAGGCGTAAAAAAACTACCCCGAAAGCTTGCCTTTGCAGGGCGACGTCTGATAGTTTTAACCTCAAACTTTGCTATAAAAAAGCAGTTTAAAAAAAACATATAGAATTTTGCGACTTCAATAGAAGTCGCAAAGCAGAGAGAGACCATTTAGCTGCAATTCCTAATCTATGAAAAACGAATCCGAAGACATCAATGCCCTGGAGAGACTTGGCGAGGCGAGGGATGCGATCGTAACCGAGCTACGCAAGACGATTGTCGGCATGGACGACGTTATCGACGAGATGATGATCGC
>JAAESJ010000384.1 GCA_024229495.1 Verrucomicrobiaceae bacterium
ATGCTGTGTTTTTGCTAAACAGTCGGATGGGCCCTTTCACTGCGCCCGGGACAAGTCCCGGGACCCCTTCTCCCGAAGTTACGGGGCTAATTTGCCGAGTTCCTTAACAGGGTTTCACTCTTGCGCCTTAGTATATTCTACTCACCCACCTGTGTCGGTTTACGGTACGGGCTCCTTAGTCTATGCACTAGAACTTTTCTTGGCAGATTCTTTAAGAGATCCCCTTCACCCGAAGGATCCAAGTCAGCTTGCGCCCCTGCCACTTTCAGCCGGCAGGCTCTTTCCGAATCCGCGTCCTTCTAGTTTAAATCAAAGGAGGTGCTGGAATATTAACCAGCTTTCCATCGCCTACGCCCTTCGGCCTCGGCTTAGGTCCCGACTAACCCTGGGATGACCAGCATTGCCCAGGAAACCTCGGGTTTACGGCGGCCAGGGATTTCACCTGGCTTATCGTTACTCATGTCTACATGCTCACTTCTCAACTCTCCACCGTCAGTCACCTTATGGCTTCAACGTGTTGAGAATGCTCCTCTACCACGCCACTGGCCCGCAGGCCAATGACATCCAGAGCTTCGGTATAGTGCTTATCGCCAATCATTTTCGGCGCAGGATTTCTCGATGAGTCAGCTGTTACGCTTTGTTTAAATGGTGGCTGCTTCTAAGCCAACATCCTCACTGTCTATGAAATCCCACCTCCTTTCCACTGAGCACTATTTAGGCACCTTAGCTGCTGATCTGGGCTGTTTCCCTTTCG
>JAAESJ010000385.1 GCA_024229495.1 Verrucomicrobiaceae bacterium
GCAGGCACTACCCTGTCCTTGCCCCCGGCAAAGGCCATGACGGGAACCTTGGCCAGATTGACAGCCCATTTTTCCAGGTGTGGCGTGACATCTTTTGGGCCACCGGGACCAATGCCGCCGGAAACCGGCGCAATGGCTGCAAAGTGCTCCGGATGATGTCCTCCCCAGGTCCAGGACCCGTAGCCCCCCATGCTGTTGCCGGTAAGGTAAATCCTCTTCTCATCCACCTTAAGGGTCGCCTTTAGGTGACCCAGGAGAATATTCAGGTCCCTGGGAACCCAGCCACCGTCTTCACGGGCTCTCTTTCCTGCCTGCGGGGCAACCACAAAGCATGGGCCCTTTTTATACTTGGCTATCCCCCTCCAGACCTGACCGGCCTGGCCGCGTAATTTCTGGATATCATCCCCCACCCCACCGCCACCATGGAGATAGATTAAAAGAGGGATCTTCCGCTTAGGGGCATCCTTTGGTGAGAAAAGCAAAAACTCAGGGTTTAACGATTTGGCTTCCCGGGCAAGGGCATCACTGAGCTTGGCAACACTTGGCCCTTGATCCTGCGCAAAACCTGACCCGGTCAGGAAGAACAAAAACACGATGAAGGAAAGGAAATTTTTCATGAAGGGGACCCTACGCACCCCGCCCCGGCAGCGCAACTCCCGAAGGATGAATCCAGAGCTTTCCCTGGTAGCGGATATCTTGATCAAGACAAAAATCCGTCAAGCCCTGACAAGGGCAGTTACATTAAGGCAAGCGTCCTGCATTCAGGGAGTATCCGACTCGAGGCGGAGACGGACAAATACCCGGTCACTCCCAACCTGGGGAGTGACCTTGTAAGTGGCCTCCTCAATACGATTGCCGACGGCAAGAGGATTGCCGAGGAGACTGGAACGATCATCCGCCAATACCCAGTTTTGAAGGTCTGAGGACAATTCGATCAGGTAGCGGACACCCTCAACGGTATAGACACCGTCATCTTCACTCCCGCCGTTAATCCGTCGGTAGGTGATCTGCAATGCATCGCCTGCTATGGATGTCCGGAGCGGATTTAAATCACCAGCATTGTTCGGGTTGCTACCAAAACCCTGCTCAGCAAAGTTGTTGAGCGAGTCAAGATCGGCATCACCTGAAGAATCCTGGGTTGTGATGGCACCAAAGTTTGCCACCTCCCAGGCATCGTGGAGACCGTCAGCATCGGCATCGACCGGGGTGAGGGAAAATTCAGCAAGTGTCCCGGCATGATCGGAGGGCCAGCGTCCCTGCGCGATGGTGGTAAAGACCCGGCAATCAATCACA
>JAAESJ010000386.1 GCA_024229495.1 Verrucomicrobiaceae bacterium
AACTTGATGAAAGTCTTGAAGCCAAGGTAAGCCCCGCGGTCCATGCCCGGGGGCAACTTGATCTGGACACGGCCCTCCTGGTTGGCAAGGCGACCAAAAATGCGCCCTGAAAAATCCTGAGCCGGCTCCCCTTCCTCTGCCTCTTCCGGAATCCGGTTCACGTAGACAAAGGCATCAAAAAGCGAACGTTTCTTGCTCTTCAAGCGGTGCACTCCAGCCGGGTTGACCGGGCTAGCCGTAACCGTTTTCTCTGCCTGTCCCTCATTGGCAACATACTCCATGATCTTGACAAAGGAGTGCCCGGCATTGGGCATATCGGGATCCGCCTTCCGTTTTTCCGCATACAACCGGCCAATCCGGTTGCGCTGCTGCTCAGTAAGGCCCGCCATGCGCTTGTCCACATAAACCTGGTGAGGCTGCTCCTTCTCATAGGCAGCCGGAAGGCCATGACTGTCAATCGAAGCGAGCAGTTTTCCGTTCGCCCCCGTGTAGTTGACCTTGCGCGGCTGCTCGTAGGTGAGCGTGCTTTTATCAGGGACATAGCCCACCAGACGCTGGCCGCCATGATCAGCCTCAGCGAGAACCTCCAGCTTGATAATTGAACCGTTCCCGGTCTCCATGTGCCGCGCCGGTCCGCTGGTGCTGGTCCAGACATTGCCCTCCTCATCGAACTCGATCTCCCGGGTGTAGCTCACCCGGTGAGGCAAAAGAA
>JAAESJ010000387.1 GCA_024229495.1 Verrucomicrobiaceae bacterium
CACTGGACGGCAAGAAGATCAAGTCGTGGTCGGACAGCATCTTCTGGGTCTGGATGATCATCTGCGTGAGTCTGATATGGTTCAACATGAATCACCTGCCCGGCCTACTCTGAGGTGATGGGGTGGCAGAGACCTACGAGGAGCCCGAGTTCGAGGTCCTCAGGGAGTACAAGCGGTTCGAGGTGAGGAGGTACCCCGACTCGATACAGGCGAGGCTACTCACCCCCGGCACGGGCTGGAGCGGCTCTAGTGGGGGCTTCAGGAGGATAGCCGGCTACATCTTCGGCGGCAACGAGAGAGACCAGAGCATCGCCATGACCGCCCCAGTGCACATGTGGCAGGCTGATGGGGGTTCCATGATGTCGTTCATCATGCCATCCGAGCACGCCCTCGGGGACTTACCAAGGCCGAACGACGATGACATCGAGATATCCCAAGTGGATGGCTACGTGGTGGCCGCCCTCCGCTTCTCCGGGTTCTCACGCACGTCGAAGGCCAGGGCACTGATGGGGAAGCTTACCAGGATGGCAGAGGCAGAGGGGCTG
>JAAESJ010000388.1 GCA_024229495.1 Verrucomicrobiaceae bacterium
CGAAGTACCAGCGTGGCAAGAAATCGGTATACCAGTACCTCAGAATGACCTCTATAGTCAACCCACACGCCTCAATCTCACTAGTAGTAAAGGACAAAGAGGGCGAGGTGATTGAGGAGGGACAATGGCTCAGGACCACTGACAAACTACCTCGCATAGTAGAGGAGATCAAGCCCCACCCTCATGGGATACACCTAGGTACCCTTCAGAGGATGATGAGGGAGGCCGAGGACAGAAGGATGACCTCATTCCTGAACAACAACTTCTCCGGGGTCACTAGGAGGGCCGCCAAGCAGATTCTGGAGGTCGCGGAGGTAGATGAGACAAGGACACCCAAGAGGATCAAGGCTGAGGAGGCCCAGGCGATAGTGGCCGCCTTTCAGACCGTGAAGCTGCTCAAGCCACCCATGGACTGCCTGTCTCCCATCGAGGACTTGCTAATCAAGAAGGGACTCTCAAAGGCGATAGACTCGCGCTTCGCCTCCACAGTGACTCGCAATCCATCTGTCAGCCAGGGCAACCCGTTCCAGATAGAGGTAGGACTCGTCTTCGGCGGGGATATTTCATCAGAGGGGCCGATAGAGATTCTGAGATTCGCAAACCGGGTACCACTCATGTACCAGCAGGGAGGCTGCCTCCTGACTAAGGCGCTGGAGTCCGTCGA
>JAAESJ010000389.1 GCA_024229495.1 Verrucomicrobiaceae bacterium
CCCGGTCAGGTTCGCCGACCGGAAGTTCAACGAGGACAGGTCCTTGTTGCGCAGCTGCAGGCCGGACAGGTCATCTCCGGACAGGTCGCCCCGTAGTCCCGTGGCGGCCATGGTGTGGTTGGGGTCCGTCAGGTTCGCCGATTGGATCCCACTACCGGCGCGCATCGCCCATTGGCGAGTCGCTCCGTCGAGGGTGGTCAACGACAGGCGCCCATCGGTTGGGCCGGCGTCGTCCATGTATGCGCCAGTGGTGGTCGTCATGTACAGGTTCGACCGGGCAAGCGTCGCGTCGGTGAGGTTGGCGTTGGTGAGGTTCGCCCCGTAGAGGTTGACGTCCGACAGGTTCGCTCCGCTCAGGTCGGCCCCGGTCAGGTTCGCACCGGTCAGGTCCGCTTTGGACAGGTTGGCGTAGGCCAGGTCCGCTCCGGCCAGGTTGGCGAACCGCAGATCGGCCTGCACCAGGTCGGCTCGCACCAGTTCGACGTTGCCGGCATTGGTTGCGACGAGGTTCGCGTACCGCAGCTTGGCGTACGGAAGTTCGGCGTTGGTGAGGGTCGACAGGTACAGGTTGGCGTTGGTGAGGGTCGCCCCGTACATGAACGAGCCGGTCAGGTTGGTGCTCGTCAGGTTGGCGCCCGTCAGGTCGGCCTGGGCCATGTCAGAGTTGACGAGTGTCGCCGACGTCAGGTTGGCGCCCTCCAGGTTGGCGCCCTTCAGGTTCCCGTAGAACATGATCGATGACGACAGGTTGGCGCCGTTGAGGATTGCGTACGACAGGTCCGACGGGATCACGACCCGGTTGGAAAGGTCGCCGTTCCGGCAGTTGACGTACGGGGCGGGGTCACAGGCCTCACCGGTTGACGGCGTCGCCGCAGGTGGCTGCGTGGTAGTAGGCGGAGGCAGCGTCGTCGTCGGTGGAGCAACGGTCGTAGTCGTCACGACTGGGGCGTCGTCGTCGGCAACGGAGGCGCTGATGGTGTAGTCGGCGACCGTGTCGTAGGTGTCGTCAGAGGACGCGTCGACGACGGCCAGGGTGACGGTGAGGGACTGGGTGCCGTCGATGTCGGTGTCGTTGACGCCGGTGACCGTCACCGTCTGCGGTGTGTCCCAGTTGGCGCTGGTGAACGTCAACGAACCCGCCGACACGGTGGCCTCCCCGGTGTCCGACGACGTCACGTTGACGACCACATCTGAGGTCGGGGCCTTGTTGAGCACGACGGTGAACGTGTCGGTGTTGCCGACGACAGTTGCCGTAGCGACCGTGGAAGCCTCGGTCACGGCGATCGAACCGCCGGTCTCAACCACCGTGAAGCCGGCACTGTCGTCGTCGCTGACCCGGACCGACACGACGGTGTCAGCAGCCGAGTCGAAACAGTTGTCCGACGAGGCGTCGACGATGGCCAGGGTGACCGCCGGCGTCTGGTTGCCGTCCCCTGCGGAATCATCAACGCCGGTGACGGTGACCGTCTGGGTTGTCGACCAGTTGGCGTTGGTGAACGTGAGCTGTGCGACACTGACCGTGGCTTCGGTTGTGTCGTCGCTCACCACCGAGACGACAACGTCGGTGGTCGGCTGGGCCCCGAGGGCCACCGTGAACGTGTCGAGGGTGGCCGCCTCGGTGACACCTGTCGACCCGTTGGACTCGACCACCTTGAGGCCGCAGAAGTCATCGTCGACGATA
>JAAESJ010000390.1 GCA_024229495.1 Verrucomicrobiaceae bacterium
AACTTCCACTTACCCTCCCGGATGGCGAGGTCCGGCAAGTCATTATCACCATAGAATGCATCCCGGTCAGGCGGGCGGCGGAAATAAATAGGTGCCTTGCGCGAATCGGTTGATTTACCCAGGAGCGTTTCGGGCAACGACTCGCCATCATAGTTTGCATTTTTTGGATGGGGTGATCCGGTGATGTCCAGGAGGGTGGGCACCAGGTCAATGGCAGAGAAGACAGAGTCCCGGTTAACGTGGTTTTCTCCGGTTACCAGTCCGGGTCCCCAGACAATGAGCGAGGAGCGCACTCCGCCCTCATAAAGATGCGTCTTGAAACCCCGGAAAGGCCCGGCGGAACCGGCACCTTTCTCCGGGCCGTTGTCTGAACAGATAAGCACCAGAGTGTTGTCCTTCAGCCCGGGGTCGTTGTTGATCAATGCGAAGAGCTTGCCGAGCTGGCTATCCATTGCCTGGAGTACCGAGTGATAAAGGCCACGCTTGCCGTCCGCCCACCTGTCCACCGGTGGCCAGAAGGGGCTGTGAACATCATCAGGCCAGAGGTTGATATAGAATGGCTTGTTGGCTTCGCGTGCTTTCCTGATGAAGGGAATTGCCTCGTCGACAAACCCGCCGGTGATTTCCGAGCGTTGCATCCAGCGCACGCCCTTGCCCAGTCGCTCTGCATCTCCCCAGATACGACCGGGTTTTTGCGGGTCCTGTCCGGGCTTTAGGGTCAGGGGAAGAAGCTTCGGCCCCATTCCCTCGAAGTTTGTCAGGGACTGGTCAAAGCCATAACGGTTGATTACCGGTGCATCATCCACGTCGCGTTGCCCGCCCATGTGCCACTTGCCGAAGTGGCCGGTGGCGTAACCGGCCTGCTTGAGTGAGCGAGCCAGCATCGGTGCCTTTGGGTCGAGCCATTGCGCCATGCCGCGTTTTCGGTTGTGGTCACGGTGGCTAAGGTAGGAGGTGATCTTCCAGCGTTGTGGATATTGTCCTGTGGATATTGCCGTTCGCGAGGGTGAGCAGATGGGCGAGTTGACGTAAAACTGCTCGAAGCGAAGGCCTTCCTTCGCCATCCGGTCAATATTTGGTGTATCAGCCAGCTTGTTGCCGAAGCAGGAGAAGTCACCCCAGCCCATGTCATCAATAAAGATGAGCACG
>JAAESJ010000391.1 GCA_024229495.1 Verrucomicrobiaceae bacterium
ACCTTGGTGAATCATTCCCGATCCAACATTCCTGCCAGCTCTTTCAGGGTGGCAATATACTGACCTAAGATTTCATCAGGAGCGAGATTGTGAGCTTTGTTTAAAAGCGGGATAGCTTTGGAATAATCACCTCTTTGGACAAGGATCTCGCCTTGTTTTCGCAATGCCTCGACCCTGTATTCCTTTACCTCGGCAGCTTGTTCGAGATACATCAGAGCCTGCTCCTGGCGCTTGTTGGTCCGGTGGAAGTCGGCGAGCAGAAGAAGTGCCTGGGCATCAAGTGGATTCTTGTTAACGATTAGGGCAATGCGCCTGGCACCGGATTCACTTTCGCCGCTGTGGAATTCAATGAACGCCTTTGCCCTTTCAAGGCGTGCTGAAGCTTCACTCTCACCTGAAAGTTGTTTCTCGTAGGCGTCAATGGATTCAATGGTTTGCGTTAGTTTACCGGCGTCATTCCAGCGGCGGGCACGTAAAAGAAAGTCAATGGCATCCGTTGTCCTGGTAAGTGGTGGGGGAGGATCGGCAGTGACGCCCTCCTGGTAACATTCCATGGCGCGTTGATAGAGGGATTCATTAAGGTACAGGTGACCAAGTGAGATGATGATGGGTGGATCAAGACTGTTCAGGCGCCTGGCTACCTCCAGATCAGCGATTGCCAGTGAGGGTTCGCCCTGTTGCAGGCGAATGTCGGCAAGATGGCTCCAGATGTTCATTTGCTGGGGGATTTTATCGAGCAGTTCCTCGAAGATGGAGGCTGCAGCAGCGAGCTGACCAAGTGCGATTAACACCCGCCCCTCCCCAAGTCGCCACTGGAATTCATCCGGCATGGTGAGTGTTGCGCGACGGTAGGCCTGCAGCGCGGATTGTGGTCGTCCTGCGCTTTCATGGCAGTAGCCAAGCAATCCCAGGGTGAGCCCGTCCTGTGCGCCAAGTTCAAGGGCTCGGCGCAGGTGTGGTTCGGCGACGTTGATCCTATCGTTTTGCACCATTGCCACGGCAAGGTTGCGGTGAGCGTCCCGGAAATTCGGGTATAACGCAATGGCACTCTTGAAATTTGTGACCGCCTCCTTTTGCTTTTCCTCCTCAAAGAGCAGGTTGCCGAGGTTAAAGAGCATTACTGCGCTTTGCTTGAGCATTGGATTAACTTGGAGCAGCTCGATGGCGGCGGCGCGGTTGCCTTCCGCCATCCGTTTCGCTATTGCTTCAAGTGTGGTTTTCTCCTCAGCGTTAACACGTGGCTCAATGCGTGAGTCAATTCCGTAACTGGCAGTGAATGCTTCGCGAAATTGCGTGCTTTTCCACAGCGGGTCCATTGGCATTGGTGCCGCCGTTGCGGTGGCGGCAATGCTTAACAGGTAAATGATCGTGCGGTGCAAAGTCATGGTTTGAGGATAAGTGGCCAGCGGTAGATGGCAGTAACCGGGCGTCCGTTTTTCTTCGGAACGGTGAAGCGTGCCCGCGTGGCAAATGAGCGTGCCATTCTGCTGAATTCAGGATCGGAACTGGAAATGACACGCTTGACGTTCACCCGGCCAGTGGTGGATATAGTGACTTCAAGCACGACTTTGCCCTCCCTGATCCCGCGGCGCAAAAGGTTGCGGGGATATCCCGGTGATGGATTATTGAGCAGTCGCGGTCTGGAATCCAGTTCCCCGGCAGAGTAGGAGGATTTTGCCGTTACGGACTTGGGTAGTGCTGGTTGCAATGCTGGTGGTTGAGGCAGTATGGCGGTGGGGGATTGTGCTGCATTCTCGGGCTCGAATTTCGGTGTCAGCATTGTAAGGTCGATGTCCGGGCTGAGGTCGGCCCGTAATGGCGGTGATATATTTTCCAGTTGTAACTCTAGTCTCGGGAGGAGTTTTAGTGGCGGAGGAGGAGGAGGAGGAGGAGTGTTGACCGGCAGAGGCGGGGGAGTGGGAGTGGCAATCTCTTCAATGCTCTTTAGGGGGCGTAATACTTGATCAGTGAGTCGACTTGCGTTGAGCAATTTCATTGCGGTGAGAAACACAAGGAGTATAGCGGTCAGTGCAACCGCGCCACCAAAGCGGATTATCAGTCCGTTACGGAGACTCCGGCGTGCAGAATGCTGGCAACCCTTTTTCATCTAGTCTGATGCAACGGTGGACACAAAGATGCTTTCCGCTCCGGCAAGTTTTGCTTCATCAAGAACCTCTATGGTTTTTGATGTGTCCGTTTCTCTATCAGCCTGTATGACGACAGGTCTTTGCTGTTCCTTTTGCAGGCGACTGATGATTGCCCTTACTCCGCCAATTCCTATTTCCCGCCCTCCATAATACACGCTTCCCCCCGCGGTAATTCCTATCAAGATACTCTCTTTTTCGATGTCTTGTTGCGTGGCAGCTCTGGGTTTGTCGACCTGGACTCCTGTTTCATCCACGAACACGGTGGTAACAATGAAGAAAATCAACAGGATAAACACGACGTCGATGAGTGGCGAGATATTGATCTCGCCACTTGCCTCACCTTGATTGGCGCGTTGTCGCTGGAATCCTCTGGCCATGTGCTTAGTTATTCGTTTTCAGGGATGCCTCAATGGTGAGGAAACTGTCGCGCATTTGTCGATACTTGACCCAGAGGATAGAGCAGATGATAAAGGAGGGAACGCAGATGACCAACCCTGTCTGAGTGGTGATAAGGGCTTCGGATATCCCCTCGGCAATCACATCGGTCTGAGTGGTTGATGAGTTCCTTGCCATTCCGTTGAAGGTGCTGGACATCCCGGTAACCGTCCCCAGTAAGCCAACCAGAGGGGCGGTTCCTATTAATATGAAAGCAAAAGTGATCCGGCGTTTCATGACGGAGAAGATTCGCTGTTCAATTTCCATGAGTTGGCTTTCCCTTTGTGACTCTTTTATCTGCCGGCGCAGGAGATTGAGTAAATCGCGATCACTCGTCGGCTTGGTAAGTAACTGGCGCCATTGGGTTGAGGTTAGGTGTGGGGCATCCGGAGATTTCAGGGAATGGCGGATGGATAGCAGGGAAAAACCAATCCCGAAGGCCAGGCCGATGAGGGACCAGAAGACCCACCCGCCATCTGCTGCAATCTCCCCAAGGGCTGCCGTGAATTCGTCGAGCATACGCATTAACTTGTTTAATCATCAGCCTTGGCCTTAAGGCCGTTTACATAGGCGATGCTGGTCATTTCTGTGGTTGTGCGGATGCCGCTGATTTTGCGGGAGAGCAGAGCGTGCAATATCAGGGCCGGGATTGCCACGACGAGTCCAAATTCAGTGGTGACAAGTGCTTCAGCGATTCCCGAGGAGAGGGACTTGGCATCGCCAGTGCCAAATATGTTGATCAGGCTGAAGGTATGGATCATCCCGGTTACCGTGCCAAGAAGTCCCAGAAGGGGGGCGGTGGCTGATGCAATGGCAATAAGGGGCAATCCGCGTTCCAGGGGTGGCATGGCTCTGAGATATTCCTCGTAGAGGGCCTCCTCAACATCATTTGCGGAACTGGAATCCATTCTGATTGCACGCTTAAGAACCGATCCTGCCGGATGGCGAATTTTTTCCAGGCGGGTAAGAGCCTCGTCAGTTTGATTGAGTTCAACCTGCTGCAGTATCCTGCGTACCAGGTCAGGTTTAATGGGCCTGATACGCAACAGTTGCAGCCATTTAATGACAGCGGTCAGAGTGGCGATCAGGGCGATTAGAAGAATGGGATAAATCCAGACCCCTCCTTTGCGGATATGCTCGATGGGAGAACTGCTTACTTCATCAAGGGCGAGGGCTGTTCCCAGGGTCGGGTCGAATGAAGGTGTTGCATTTCTCCCCTCTGCCAATGCACGGATTGCCGCAGGATCAGCAATCCCGGTGATGACCTGGGGCTGTAGTTCACTATTCGAGCTTATCAGGCCCGCGAATTTCCCCTCATCGGCCATGAACCAGGAGACCGGGCCGGTTTCGATGAATGTCCCACTGTGCAATACGCCTTCAGTGTTGAGTGCTTCTCCCGGAAAGGTTCGCGGTTCGCCGCTTGCTGCAATACGTTCAATTGCGGTGTTGAGAAGGCTTAGCCGGGCGCTGAGCCCCTTATTGCCACCGGCATCTGCTGTAAGCAATTGGCTGCGCATTGTGTGTGCCTCAGCAATACTTAGCTCCACTTCCAGACCCCGCCTGAAGTCCGCCAGCAGGTTATCAATGTAGTTGCGTTCATCGCGCCAGATTGAAACTTCCCCGCCAAGTTTCCCAAGTTCATGGATCAGTGCGTCACGTTCTTGTGAGGCGAGTTGTGAGTGACGCCGCCTGTCACGTAACTGTGCTGCTATTTTCTCGGTGGCTGTTGAAAGCTCCGGCCTTTGACCGGCAATATTAAGGCGCAACTCAGCCAACAGCTTTAATTCATTCTCCAGATCGTTTTCTATGGATTGCAGCGCAGCCTTGTAATCAGTGGTCACGTCGTGATCCTCCTGTGCTGCAACGTGAACAATGGGCAGCAGGGCGCTAATGAGGATGGCTGTGGTGGTGGGACTGCGCATGAATGAGATCAGCTACGTTTAATCAGAACGGTAATTTCACGTAATCGGGTCCCCGCTCCTTGCGGTATATTTCAATTGCCTGCCTGACTTGACCGGCAATTGCATTGTTTTCCGACCACTGCCATCCCTCATCATTTGCTTTACCATGGCCGGCAATAGTGTTGGAACGTCCCACATACCAGGCTCGGGAAAGCCCCAAGTAGAGAGTTTCAAGCTCGACTTTTTTCCCATTCACCTCGCGTATTTCTTTTGTCACTGTGATGGCATGATCAAAAGCGGCCGTTGCGGAAAGGATTGCCAGCAAGTCGCGGTAACGGTTTTGCAAGGGGCGATCAGGATCCGGATTTTCCAGCCGGTAAATGGCATCACTTACCTTTTCGTGCAGTGGACCGGGTAACCGGGGGAGGCACTTGAGCAGCCCTTTTTCCAGTTTTTCGATATGATCCTGAAGAAGAATTCTGGTGTTTCGTAGTTCGGTCTGTTCTGCAAGAAGTTTCTGACGCCGGGCAGTGGCATCCTCAAGCCTTTTTCCTGCGGCAGTGATGAGGGATTCGATCTGCTTGATTTCCGCGACGCGAAGCTTGTTGAGACCGGCAAGTTGTTTTTGTTGTTCCTGCCAGCGGGCAGCTTCCTTGCTGCGCAGTTTTTGGACATCCACCCACTGGCGAACCTTTTCCTGTAGAATGAAAGAAGGCGACACATTGGTGGTGTCGCCTTCATTGACCTTTTCCTGTGCGTATATATCAGACGCTATTGTCAGGCTCAGTAGTAATGCTGCATATGCTCTAATACTTACCATTGTATCTCGAACCCGACATAAAACTCGCGTGGCGCGTTGTTGCGCGGCCCCTCGGGAATGCGACTGACGGTGAGGATTTCATCAAATACATTATGAACTCCGCCGATCAGTTTGACAGTATCGCTTAACTGAATATTAGCGGCAAGGTCAAAGATGACTCCGCCGTCAATTTTCCCCTGGCGGGAGCTGCTGCCGGGGCTATCCAGGTTCGCTGCAGTGCCGAAGGAATCGGATACATAGGTTGCTGCAAGGTCAATTCCCCAGTGTTCGGCGGCGAGTCCCGCGCCGAAGGCGAGTTTCCATTCAGGGATGTAAGGGATGTGTGCCCCTGCGATGCCGCCCGCAAGGATGCCATCACCACCTCCCGCGGAGAGGCCATTTTCGAGGGTTGCATCAGTCCATGTTGCACTGACAAACATGGGTGTGCTGACAGCGTTCCCGGCAAGGGGGTCAAAAGTAGCGAGAAACTCCAGCCCGTAGACTTCAGCGGCACCGGCGTTGGTTGAGTCAGACCCGCCAAGACCGGCATTAGATCCGGTGAGGTTGTCAAAGTCAGAGAGGAACCCGGCAATTTCCACTGCCATGTTGTTGTTCTGGTGACGCATGCCAAGCTCATATCCGGTGCTCTCTTCCCAGTCGACTCCCTTTTTAAGGTATGATCTGGGACCAGGAGATGAAATTCCACGGTAAATGCTGCCGAAGAGCAACTCGGATTCGCTTAACTCGTAAGTCATCCCGATGCCTGGAGCGGTGTAGTTGGTATTGCCGCTTGCGCTTTCGGTCGCGGTGTTTGTCGGGTCTTTCCTGTATTCGGTATAGGACAGGTCGACCGACTCATAACGGAGACCCGGGATCAGCTTGAGCTTACCGAGGTCAATCTCGTCTTCGATCCACAGGGAAAGTGCATCGGATTCCTGAAGACGGTTTCCGCCTGATCCGGGCAATCCCCTGACCACTGATGGGGACTTTCCATTTGCGCCGATGACAATCGTGTCATCGCGCTGGAAACGGCGAATTGAGTCATGGTGTAAACGTGCTCCCATTTTCAGATCATGGGTGATGTTCCCGGCTGCAAGGGTGTAGCTGGCGTTGGCTTGAGCCCCGTAGGAGTCATAGCTGCGATTATTTGAACGGATTCCGAGGGTTCCGGCACCGCGCAGTCGAAGATTGTCGAATGCATTTGCATATGCACCCGGATTGGCAAGGACCTTGTGGATACTTTGTCCGCCGGTCTTGCGGATTTTATACCAGTCGCGGGCAAAGCTGTTGTAATAGCCGGCAAACTGAAGATTGAGGTTGTCTGAGGGCTCAACAAAGTATTTCAGGTATGTGCGGTGGTGCTCAGTGAAAATATTGTCCAGATAGGTTCCGGCATAGCGGCGATAAGGATTCTGGTTCAGGTCATGTTCTGTTAACCCGGCGTAGGTCTCGTCGGCATCCAGGCGGCTGTAGCCGTATTTGAACTCAAGTCGCTTGTAGATGTCAGAGTTCGGTTCCCAGAATAGCTTAATCATGGGTTCGGTCAGCTTGAAGCCGGTATCTGAGGAACCATTGTAGCCGTTGCCTGAATCAATGCGGCGGAAGCCGTCCGATCCCTTATGAAACAATTCGGCGAGGATTCCCATGCGACCGGAATCACTTTCAGAGACATCACCATAGTGGAGATGTGAGAGCATATTGCCGTTACTTCCATAAGTGGAACGCAAAAAGCCCTCTCTGCCATCGGAAAACGGGGTCGAGAGGTAGTTGACGACACCACCTGTGGTATGCGGTCCAAAGCGAACCTGGCTGGATCCTTTGAGAATCTCAATACCGGACATGCGTGCGGCGTTTGGTGAATAGTAGGCAGACGGAGCGGAGTAGGCTGCAGGTGCGGTGAGAATACCATCCTCCATGATGGTTACATTTTCACTGCGGGTGCCGTCTCCGCCACGGATAGAGATGTTAGGGAAGTTGCCGAATCCGTCCTCTTCCCTGAGATAAACACCGGGAACCTTGGTAAGCATGCGGTTGACATTGAGGTAGCTGTGTTGCTTCAGGTCGTTCGCGTCGAGGAAGTAACCCGTGCCGGGCAGGTCGAAAACTTTTTCGCTGCTACCAATGACGACCATGGCGTCAAGTGATTGGGATGCCTCTGGAGCGCTCTTTGCGGGCTGCTCCTGGGCACTAGCTAACCGGGAAGAAAAGGTTAATGCCGTGATTATGAGGCTCAGCGTGAGCGTAACGGGAATCAATTTGGTGTCATTCATCAATCTGGTCTGCTGTGTGAATAGGTTTAAATACAGTTTTTTTGAGTTGTTAATGAGACTCATTATCATGACAAAAAGCAGCCGTCAAACAAATTGAGACTCATTATCATTAATTAAAGATTTAGTAATGTGAAACTTACAACGGATTTGTGTTTGCGGATAAGCTTTCAGAGGTTGAAACCGGTGGAGGGGAAGTGAACTGAATTTGTTGATCGCTTATTGACTTGGATGCTCCACAGTCCGGCATGCCGCAAGAGTTAGGGAAACCTCTCAAGGATTCCAGATTATGGATCCCGACGTATCCGTTTAACCCTGCCCGGTGGCCCTTTTTCTACGGCTGGGTCATTGTTGCGATGGGGACCTTGGCTGTGGTGTTCAGTATTCCCGGGCAGACGATGGGATTCAGTGTTTTTACGGACATCCTTATTCATGAGTTGGGGTTAAGCAGGGTCTCATTGAGTACTGCATATTGTGTGGGCACGGTGGCGAGTGGGTTTACCCTGCCCTTTTTCGGAAGGCTGTATGACAGGATCGGTGCACGAAGGATGATTTTTTACTCCGCATTGGTGACTGGGTTGGTGCTGTTTTACCTAAGTCAGGTGCGTTTACTCCTTGATGGGCTGGATTTCCTGACCGGGGCGCCAAGGACAGTGTTGGCATTTGGTCTTATTACTTTGGGCTTTTACATGATACGCGCTTCTGCCCAGGGAGTGCTGACGATGACCGGACGTAATGCAATCGGTAAATGGTTTGATTATCACCGTGGAACTGCCTTTGCCCTAAGCGGGCTGATTACTTCATTTGCCTTTTCTTTTGCTCCGAGGGGGTTGCGCGGGATGATTGATCATTTTGGATGGTCGCAATCCTGGCTGATACTCGGGGTGTTGACCATGACGTGGATGGCAGGAATAGGATGGCTTCTTGTTCGTGACAATCCCGAGGAATGCGGATTGTTGATGGACGGTGGTGATGGCAAGAGAGCCGGCAGGGCTGTTCATGATGACGCGCTTACTCACCGGGATTTTACCCGCTCTGAGGCATTGCGGACATGGCCGTTCTGGGTGTTCAATCTCTCCTTCGGGTTTATTTCCCTCTACACCACCGCGGTCACCTTTCATATCCTATCCATTGCCAAACAGGCGCAACGTGGGGAAATTGAAGTGATTGGTTATTTTGTTCCGATGGCTTTCATTAGTGTGTTTACGAACCTGCTGATGGGGTGGATGAGTTCCAGGACACGCTTGAAGTATCTACTGGCAATTATGAACGCTGGCGCGCTTGCGTCGGTAATCGGGGTAATTCATCTGCAGACCCAGCAGGGAGTGGTGGCCTATATCGTTGGCAATGGGATTGCCGGGGGGTGCTTTGCGTGCCTTAGCGGAGTGGTGTGGCCCAGATTTTTTGGCCGTAGATGGCTGGGTGCCATCAGCGGTATTGGCATGTCCAGCATGGTGATTGCCAGCGGCATAGGTCCCTTGCTTTTTGGTGCATCCCTGTCGACTTCAGGGTCCTATGCCCCGGTGCTTTGGGGATGTGCCGTGGTTCCTTCCTTGTTGTTCCTGGCTACCGGATGGTCAGACAACCCGCAAAGAAAGCAAGCTTGAGGCGGGGTTTCCTCAGGATGTGCTGGCCATTGTCAGCCGGAATGCCTGCGGATGAGGCTTATGATTCCTTTAGTGGAAGCATGGCAATGGTATCGGTAATGAATTGGCCATGCAGGATCTTGCTCAAGCCAAGGGGGTGATGGACGCTGCGTTCTTCATTGAGCATTTTTATCGTCTCGTCGTAGCGATACTGTGCAGTTGCGATGCCGATGATCAGGGGGGATCCGGAAGCGCGCTTAATAAATACCGGGCCGCCGCTGTCGCCCCCAAAGGTATTGAAGTCGATCATAAATGACGGGTAATGCTTTACCGGGGTGATTGGGAAACTGGCAATCGTGGCATGACGGGCTATCGGGAAGCCGATACTGTTTGCCTCAGTGCGTTCCGGGTAACAGAGCACAAAAACGCTCTCGCAAATGGTAACTCCTGATTTCTTTAGTTTTTGGGTATTTGAGAGGAGAGAGGATGCTATCGATGGGCAGGGAACCTCCTCGGGTATCCTGCCAAGGGGCAACGCTGCAATATCGTGTTCAGGGTGGCGTGTCCAGAGAGTTTTGTTCTTGCTCCTTATCCGGATTTCATGGTCATGCCGCTTGTATTGGCCGGTGGCTTCTTTCTTGCGCAAGACAATGATTGCCGTGTCGCCTTTCATTTTTTCAAAGACATGTGCAGCGCTAATGATGATTGGCTTATCAGGTGAATCTTCCCGGTGAACAAGAAAACAGGTTGCCGTGGAACCGGAGTTGAAGAGCTTAAAGGTGGAATGCAGCACCTGTTCGGCATTACCGGGAGAGTGCTCGCCGGCGATCGCCTTACAGAGTGCCAGTGCGGTGAGGGCGGAACAAATCAAGAATGTCAGTTTCATCAGTCTGTTTGGCAATGTTGGGTTAAAAACCGGCAGCATCAAGCCCGGGATATTCCTTTATCGCCAGGATTGTGATGGCGAGAGTTACTTGTATGGTGTGGGGAACGTGGTTTAGGGTGTCAATACCTAGACGCTTTCGCCATGCTTATACCTTTACGCTTTCATTTTCTTCTCCTTAATGCGCTGATCCTGCCTTGGGTAGGCCTGCAAGCGGCTGAAGTGCGCACTTGGACCTCTGCTGATGGCAGGACACTTGAGGCGGAGTTTGTCACGGCGACCCAGCGCAATGTGACCCTGCGGCGAAAATCCGACGGCCGGCGCTTTGTCCTTCCACTGGATAAAATTTCGGAGGAGGACCGCAAGTGGGTCGCGGAGGCTCTCGAGGATGGCGCTGCGGGCGCAGTGGAGAAGAAGGAGGCATCGGGAATTTTTGAGGATCGGTTGACTGAGGACTGGGAGAGGATGGAATTTGAGAGCCTGAAGTTCCGCTTTTACGGGGGCAGGGGGTTGAACAAAAAGAAGCGCTACCCGGTGGTTGTGTTCCTGCATGGCAAGGGTTCAGGCGGAACCGATAATGAAAAACATTTGCGCAGTGTTCCAAGGATGCTTGTGGACAAGGGGTTTTACCGGAGCAATCCCTCCTTTGTGATTGCTCCGCAATGCCCGGACGACAGTCGCGGGTGGCGGGGGCAGTTCCTTGATGATGTCCTTGGGTTGGTAAGTCAGGCTATCAAGCACCTACCGGTTGACAAGTCACGTATCTATATCACCGGCCTCTCGATGGGGGGATACGGCACATGGTCGGCTATTGCAGAGGCGCCTGACCTTTTTGCCGCTGCTGTTCCGGTGTGCGGCGGTGGCGATCCCCGCAGCGCGAAGTCCATAAAGGGGCTCCCCATTTGGGCGCATCACGGAGTTGCTGATAATGTTGTCCCCGTTTCACAAACCCAGAGAATGGTGACTGCGCTGGAGAAGGTAAAGGGTCGCATTCGCTATACCGAGTATGATGAGGCATCAGGGATTAAGCATGATGCCTGGACCCCCTGCTACGGCAATCCCGAGGTCTTTGAGTGGATGTTCGCCCAGCGTAGGGGGAAGAAAAAAGAGGCTGGATAGCCATGCGCCTGTTTCCCGGGAGGGTAGTGTTCCCGTCGTCGGTTATTCTCTGCTTTCAACGAGCTCAATTGCCACCGGGCACACCTTCAGTTCCGCGGTTTGGGTTACCGGGTCGTAACCGCTTCCCGTCAGGATGTTTACCGGTACACTGGCAAAGCTGAAACTGGTAAAAACAGTGCCCCTTGGAGAGCGATCTGTCAGCCGTGCCTTTATCTCGATTGCACCGCGTCGGCTCCGCATCTTTACGAAATCACCGTCATTGATGCCCCATTGTTTTGCATCATTAGGGTGAATCTCGAGGCTCTCCTCATCGAGAAGATAATCAATGCCGCTACTGCGACCGGTTTGTGTCCGGGTGTGGTATGCCTGTAGGCGTCGTCCGGTCGTGAGCCAGACAGGGAATTCGCCATCAATGACCTCTGCAGGGTCACGATAGCCGATGATCTTGAAGAGCCCCCGGCCATTTTTAAATTCTTTCTCGTGCAGGCGGGGGGTGCCGGGGTGGTTGCTTTCCGGAACCGGCCACTGGTATTCCCCGTTTTCGATGCGGTCCCAGTTTAACCCCTCGTAAATCGGGCTCAGTGAGCATAGCTCATTGAAAACGTCTTTGGCGCTCTCGTATTCAAAGCCCTGTTTTCCCATTTGCCTTGCGATGCCGGAGATAATCCACCAGTCGGGCTTGGCATCGCCCGGCGGCTGAACAGCGGCTCTGAGTCGCTGAACCCTGCGTTCAGTATTGGTTTGTACCCCGTCAGTCTCGGCGAAGGCGGTGGCCGGCAATACAATGTTTGCGAGCTGGGCGGTCTCTGTCATGAAGATGTCAATGACTACTAGGTGCTCAAGGTTCTTGAGTGACTGTTCGCAGTGGTTTTTGTCCGGGTCTGTCACCACCGTGTTTTCGCCGTCGATAAGCATCGCGTGGATGCCTTCTGCGCCGTCCTTTCCGGCATTGTTGAGGGCTGTGACTTTGGTGATTCCATTTTCAGCGTCAATCTCTGTTCCGTATGCCTTTGAGAACTTTTTTGCCTTTTCGGGATCAGCGCAGGGCTGGAATCCGGGAAAATTTCCCGGCACCGCACCACAGTCACCAGCTCCCTGAATATTGTTCTGCCCGCGCATCGGGTTGATTCCGCCTCCCATGTTCCCCAGGTTACCTGTCATCAGTGCAAGGTTGCATAACGATTGAACGTTATCGACGCCGGAGATGTGTTCGGTGATCCCAAGAGTGTAGAATATGGCTGACGGATTGCCCTCTCCATACCATCGTGCTGCCTGCTCAATCAGTTCAGCATCCACCTCACAGATTGGCGAAGCCCATGCGGGTGTGAACTCCTTGATGTGTTCAAGGAAAGCATCACTCCCTGCCGTCCTGGCATTGATGAAATCCCTGGCAATAAGGTTTTCACGGGCAATGACGTTTGCCATGGCCAGCAGGAGTGCCACATCAGAACCGACTCGGAGTGGCAGGTGCAGATCAGCTATCTTTGCCAACCTTGTCCTGCGTGGGTCTGCAACGATCATCTTGGCGCCCCTAGCGATGGCTTTTTTGAGGCGAGTGGCTGCGACCGGATGACATTCTGTCATGTTGGTTCCGATTGCGAAGATGACATCCGGGTGTTCCATGTCGCTAAGCGGGTTGCTCATAGCGCCCCTGCCGATGGTGGCCGCCAGACCGGCGACAGTGGGGGCATGTCAACTTCGACTGCAGTTATCGATGTAATTGGTCCCGAACCCGGCCCGGATGAATTTCTGAACCATATAGGCGGCTTCATGCGGGGCACGACCCGATGCAATGCCGTATATTGCATGGCGACCGTATTTCTCTCGAACTTTAGTAAACCCCTCGGCTGCCGCCTCCAGAGCTTCTTCCCACTCGGCTTCCCTGAAATTTCCGTCAGGTTGCCTGATCAGAGGTTTTGTGAGGCGGTCGGGATGATGAACGAAATCAAAGGCGTATTGCCCCTTGATACAGAGTGCGCCTTCGTTGGCAGGGCCATCCATGGCAGGTTGAATACCGACCACGCGGTCGTTTTTGGTCAGGAGGTCTACGGCACAACCGACCCCGCAGTAAGGGCAGACTGATCGGGTCTTGCTGATATCGCCGGGAAGATCCTTGGCTCGGATTGCTTTCTTGTCGGTAAGCGCGCCGGTTGGGCATGTTTGGACACATTGTCCGCAGAAGGTGCATTGCGAATCGCGCAGGTCGTTGCCGAATTCAGTCGTAATCTGCGTATGAAAGCCGCGGTTCATTACATTAATTGCATGATCACCTTCCTGCTCTGCACAGACACGAACGCATCGGTAGCATGAGATGCAGTTGTCATAGTCTCTGAGGATAAATGGATTCTTGTCATCCTCATTTGATTCTCCGCTTTGCTTGCCCTCAAATCGCCCATTGTTGGCCTTATATCGGTCAAGGAGTGTCCCGAGTTCCTGACTGGCGTAGCCGGCAAGTGCGTCAATATCGAGATTTCTGTTCTCGCTTGCCACCATTTCAAGAAGAGTCTTCCGGTATTTGTCGACCGCCTTGGTTTTGGTTTTGATTATCATGCCTTCGCTCGCAGCGGTGGTGCATGAGGCGACAGGGTTTCGGATTCCCTCAACCTCCACAACGCATAAGCGGCAGGCGCCAAAGGCCTCCAGACGTTTATCATAGCAGAGGGTTGGGACTTCCCGCCGGCACCGCTCGGCAACTTGATAGATCGTTTCCCCTTGGTGGAATTCCACCAATTCGCCGTCAATAGTAACGCTGCCGACAACGGTCCCGGAGGATTTGTCCTTAAGGGCGATCATGGTTTAAGGAGGGGAAGTCTAATAACGATTAGCCTCTAGAGGTCGAGATGTTTACTGATAGCGGTTTGCAGAGCGGTTCCACGAAGGTTCGTCTCGACAATTTTTCCGTCTTTGCCAATGAGGAAGGTTGCCGGTATGGAGGTTACCCCGTATTTCTTTGCAATGGCATTACCCCATCCCTCGCCGTCATAGGCTTGAGGCCATGGCATTTTCTTGTCTTGGATGAAATTCTCCAGTTTCTCCTTATCTGCCGCTCTGTCGAGCGAGATGCCGACGATCTCAAAGCCCTTGTCATGGTATTTGGCGTATGCTTTCTGGATATTGGGAAGTTCCGCGATACAGGGACCGCACCATGTTGCCCAGAAATCAACGAGAACAACCTTTCCTTTGAGCTTACTTAGATCGAATTTTTTCCCCTGAAGGCTGGTAAAGCTTAAGGACATTGTGTCGCCGATGCCGGGCTTGTTAAATTCACTTCCCAGACTATCGAGAAACTTGGCGAAACGGTCTGCCTGTGGATGTCCCTCAATATCCTTGCGTGCCCTCTCAAGGGTTTCTTTAGCCTTGGTTTTTGCGCCATTTTCCATGTGGAGAGCGAACAGTTCCTGGAAAACAGGAAAGAATTCCGGTGGGTTAAGGCCTTCACCTTTTGGCAGGACCTGGTATTTTTGCTCTAGAAGTTCAGCCTGTCGCTCGGTCATCCCTAGGCGAGAATAGGATTCGATTAGGAAATCGACAGCTTCTGTTGCGTCTTTTGCTTTCGGGTTTTTCTGCAGGTAGGCTTCAATTGCATCTGCTGCGATTTTGGTGTGTGTTTCAATGAGCTCGGTGGCGGTTTGCGCGAACACTGGTATTTGAAGTGCCATTAAGGCGATTATAGTGGCCGGGATTTTTCGATCTATCATTGTGCTTAAGGGATATTGGCCGAAGTGGCCGCTTAGTTGGAGTGATTGAGGTGGGTTTTGATTTTTTCGGGGAAATAGCGTTGAAGGCTTTCGGTAATGTGTGGTGCCGCCATTCCGAGTCCACAGGCACTGGTTGCTTTCATTACCGCACCGATATCATCTATTTCTTCCTGCCAGTTTTCAAGGCCGAGTTGTTGGTTATTGCTATTCAGGCGCTCTGAGAGCCTTTGTGTGCCAATTCGGCAGGGAAAACACTTTCCACAAGATTCATGCGCGAAAAATTCCATGGCATCGTGCGCTATTGAGACCATATCACGACTGTCATCAAACACGATAATGCCACCGGCACCGAGGAAAGATCCCTTAGAGCGGATGCTGGCTTCATCAAGAGTGACGTTTAAGTCATCTGCTGCGAGGAAACCGCCACTTAGCCCTGCCATGGTTACAGCCTGAATACTACGCCCCTCGTGAGGACCTCCTCCCCATTCATGGAGGAGGCTCTGGAGGGAAAAGCCGAAGGGGACCTCGTAGTTGCCGGGCCGTTGGATGTCTCCGGATAGTGAAATGACCTTAGTTCCGGCATGCTCGCCGAGTCCCAGAGATTGATACCAGCGCGCTCCTTTGCGGACAATATTTGCCACTGAAGCCAGGGTTTCTACATTATTGACCACTGTCGGGAGATTCTCGAAACCATGAGTAACAGGGAACGGCGGTTTATTGCGAGGGAAGGGGTGTTTACCCTCAAGGCTGTTGAGCAATGAGCCTTCCTCACCGCATATGTAAGCCCCGGCACCACGGCGAATTTGCAGGTCAAAGTGAAAGCCCTCTTTGCCCAGAATATTTTTGCCCAAAAAACCGGCATTCAGTGACTCATCAATGGCCCGCTGCAGAATGACTGCTGTCTCAGGGTATTCATAGCGAAGGTAGATAAATCCGCGTGAGGCACCGGTTGCGTATGCGGCCAAGGTCATGCCTTCAATTAGTGCGTGGGGGTCATGATCCATGATTGCCCTGTCCTTGAAGCATCCAGGTTCTCCTTCATCTGCATTGCAGATGATCGATTTTGGGGAACCAGTTGCTTCATGGACAGCTTTCCACTTGAGCCCGGTCGGGAAACCGGCACCGCCTCGTCCTGCCAGTTTGGAATCGGTGACGATATCAAGCAGTTCCTTTTTGGATAAAGTGATTACCTTTTCCAGTGCAATATATCCTCCTGATCCGCGATAGCCTTCCATTTGTGAGCGCCCTTCTTTGCGGATGTGCCGGAATATACACTCTTCGATTTTACCCGGGTTCCTGGGAGGCACCGGAGTGGCCCGGTTCTCCAGTGAGCCGGCATCTTTACCGACGTAGACCTTATCGCCTCGGATAACCGGTATCATGTCGTCACAGCGTCCGGCGCAGGGCATGGCGGTTGCTTCTTCGGCTTTAAGTGATTCAAGGAGTTCTCTTCCTCCGTTCAGGCAGCAAACATTGCCTGTGCAAACACGTGGAGCATTCTTCCCGGGAAGAGAGCGGGAGAAGTGGTGATAAAAGGTGACGGTGGCAAATAATTCGGCCACCGGGATTCTCAGCGCTTCCGCTATGGATTTAATGGCTTCTTCAGAGATATGCTCATCACGATCATGGAAAGCCTGCAGTATCGGCAAGAGATGAGCATCCTTATCTTTCCAGTGCTCGAAAATTTCCTGATCAGTCACGTTGATCTGAATCTAGGCGGAAACCGGTTCAATTCCCAGTGGGAATCCGTGCCCATTTTCTATGCAGTGGGAGGGGTAACTCAATTTCTTTTGAGTAATGCGAGTGGACGGCGGATGATCCGGGAGATGATTTTGTTGTTTTCCTGAGGGGCAGGTGAAGAAGCAATCGACGCATGGGTATTCTTGTGCGCCGATCCCTGCCGGGCGGTGCTTACCGGATTGCTTACCTGGGCTGATGAGGTAATGAGGCGTCCCTGACTATCGAAGCGTCGTATCGAGGCATTTTTCTTTAGGCGCGTTATCCAACGATCGTGGACGGCTTTACGGAGATCAAGCAGTGCAAGTTTCTCGCATGTGTCACGCACATTTACAGCATCAATGGGCTTTTTCTTACCAATTTTTTTTGTTTCGACTTTCAACAAATAAAAGGCGAAAGGGCCCTCGATGACTTCACTCAATTCTCCATCATCAAGCTGGAATGCCGCGGTTTTCAAATCGCGGCGAAGTTCGATGCTGTTTTCTCCTATGTTACCACGGTCACCTCCTTTGTCGGCTACGCTGTCCTTGGAATAAGTTTTGGCCATTTGTTCGAAACCTTCCCCCTTCACAATCTGCTTACGAATTTCGGTAATGTGATTGAGTTGATGCTCCTTCGTGACTGTTGTGTCCTCGCTGACTTTCGGTATCATCAGCGTGCGCAGGCGGACAAAGCTTTCTTCGCGGAACTGGCTGTTGTATTTTTCGTAGGCTTCCTCGATCTGCTTTGGAGTAACAACCTGTATGCCACGACTTTGTCGGGAGCGCATTAACTCCACGGTAAGAATCTTTTCTCTCAAATCCTTGAATCTTTTTAGGGTCATACCTGTCTGGTTCAACTCTTTAAGGAACTTGTCACGATCGCCGCCGAAGCGTTCACTGTTGATGATTTTGTTCACATCCTGCGTCACCAGCTCAGCCTTGATTTTTCCGCCGATTTTTGTGAACTCAGCCAGGATCAGTTCGCGTTCGATGAGGCTGTTGAGTGCGTTTTTCTTGAGAGTTGCCAGTTGTTTATCCCTTTTATCCTCCTCAGAAACAGTGAGCATGATCATCTTCTCGGTATGCTTGATGGCTTCTTGAACTTCCGAGCGGGTGATCACATTTCCGTTTACTACTGCGGCCAAGGAATTAAAATTACTTGGAGCGGCATGAATGCAGAGGGTAAGCATTCCTGTGAGCAGGCTTGTTAGCGGAAGGTAGCGGAACATCATTGGGCACATGGGTTGGCGGTGCAGTGAAGGATGGCACGGGAGGAGGTTCTCCTCAATTGGTTAAAACTTCTTAACTAAAATGAGGGCGTTTTTCAAGCGTTCTTCGACTTTATTGCCCTTTAATCTGGGAAATTTTCCCTCAATGAGCACATATTGGCCGTTTCGGGTAAGCATCAGCTTGTCTTCGTCTATCTCGACTGACTGGATGCCTGCTCCAGATGCCGCCAGTTTTAGCTCAGTACAGCGTAACAAGTGGTCGACAGCACGAGGGGGCGGGCCAAAGCGGTCGCGCCATTGCCTGATAAGGATCTTAAGCTCCTTAATATTGTCCAGTTCAGATAGTTGCCGGTAGGCATTGATGCGTAGGGCAGCTTCAGGAAGGAAGGAAGCAGGAAGGAAAGCCGGCAGGGTGTCTCCAGATGCTTTGAGATATGCGGATTCATTGGTGCAGATAAAATCGATCTGCAGGGAGCACTCGGCGCGATTGATTGCGGTGTTTCCCTTGAGCTTGGTGACAGATTGTCTGAGGAGCTTGCAGTAAAGATCGAAGCCGACCGCAGCAATATGTCCGGATTGCTGGGTGCCGAGCATATTTCCCGCACCCCTGATTTCCAGGTCTCTCATTGCTATTTTGAATCCCGAGCCAAGGTCAGTGTAGTTGCGTATGGCATTGATGCGTTTCCTTGCGTCTGCAGTTGCAAGGATGTCAGGAGGTAGCATGAGCAGGGCATATGCTTTATGACCCGCACGCCCAACCCGACCCCGCAACTGGTACAGGTCGGCGAGGCCAAACCTGTCGGCACGGTCTATAATGATCGTATTTGCGTTAGGGATGTCGATGCCGCTTTCGATGATTGTTGTGCATACCAGAACGTCAATTTTACCGGAAATGAAGCTCTGCATGACTTCTTCGAGCATCCCTTCATCCATTTGTCCGTGACCTATTGCAACCCGAATCCCAGGAATTAGCTCTTCCAGTTTTCGCTTTACGCCTTCAATGCTCTTTACGCGATTATGGAGGAAGAAAACCTGTCCGTTGCGTTTTTTTTCGCGGGTCACTGCCGAGCGGATCATTTCTTCGCTGTATTGACATATTACGGTTTCAACGGGGACACGGCCGGCAGGTGCCGTGTCAATGGTTGACATGTCTTTGACTCCCATCAGGGAGAGGTAGAGGGTCCTGGGAATTGGGGTAGCCGATAGTGTCAATACATCGACAAGCTGGAAAATCTCCTTAAACCGCTCCTTGTGCTTTACTCCAAAGCGCTGCTCTTCATCAATAATGGCAAGGCCAAGGTTATGAAAGGTGACATCTTTGGAAATGAGGCGATGGGTGCCCACCACGATGTCTGTCTCGCCGCACAGGGCACGAGAGAGGGTTTCCCTTTGTTGTGTTGGTCCACGAAACCGTGACAATAGGTCAACCTCGATGGGGTATTCGGAGAACCTTTCGCGCAGTGTATCAAAATGTTGCTGGGCGAGCACTGTTGTGGGGCAGAGGAATGCGACTTGCTTCCCTCCCATGACAGCTTTGAAGGCAGCCCGTATGGCAATTTCTGTTTTACCGAAGCCAACATCTCCACAGATTAACCGGTCCATTGGGCGGGTGGACTCCATGTCGTCCTTGGTTTTTTCTATGGCTTGTATTTGATCCGCTGTTTCACGATAGATGAAGCTGTTTTCAAACTCGGTTTGCCATTTGGTGTCAGGCGGGTGGCAGTAGCTCTTGGCGGTTTCGCGTTCAGCATGGGTGCTGAGCAGGTTTGCCGCATAGTCGAGGATCGATCTTTCGGCTTTTTCCCGGCATCGTGCCCACCGTCCGCCCCCGAGCTTGTCCAGTTTTGGGGCTTTGTTGCCCGATCCAACATATCTGGATACAAGGTGTGCCTGCTCAAGGGGGACATACAGTTTGGCTTGATCGGCATATTCAATGACAATGACATCTTCTTCACTGCCGTTGCGCATGTCGATCTTGAGCAATTCACGATAGATGCCAATGCCGTGATCGATATGCACCACGCGTTCACCCTCGGTTAGTTCATGCAATCCATCCGTGCTGCCTCGGCTAATTTCTTTGCGTTGACGGTTAAAGTGGCGCCTTGCACGGGAAGCGGTATAGCGTCCAAAAAGTTCACTGGCGGCGATGACTGCAAGTTTTACGGATGGAATAGTAAACCCGTGTTGGATCTTGCCGATAATGCTGGCAGGGAAACCGGCAACCGGCAGCGCTCCGCTTTCAGCTACCAGTTCCTTAAAACGTTGTGCTTCACCCTCATTATGGAAAAATATGGAAGCCTTCCAGCCCTGTTGATGCCATTTTCCAAGAGTGGATGCAAAATTCTCGTGCCGGGCTTGCTGCAGGATAAAATCACCAACGTCGAAATTCCCGAAGGGTTCTTCATGACAGGCTAAGGAGAAATCTTCCGGGCCTTCGCGCTCTTCGGCGTCGTGGGTTATGTGGACGTCTGCTTGCTGATGCCGGGATCCGATGCTGACAAGCAGGTCATCGGGTGAGATGTAGTCACTGAGCCTACAGGTTTCTTCATCAGACACCCCCAGCATGATCGTTGTGGATTCCGTGCGGGAGGTCGAAACTTGTGAATCAATGTCAAATTCCCGAACTGAATCAATCTGGTTGCCGAAAAACTCGATGCGTGACGGCGCAAATCCCTGAAGGGAGAAGATGTCAATGATGCCGCCACGGAGTGAATATTGCCCGCGTTCATTAACCAGCGTGGTGCGTTGGTAACCTGCCTGGTTAAGGTGATCGGCAAGGACATCCATCTCGATTTCATCTCCTTTTTCAACAGTTAACTTTCTTGATTCAATCGAGTCGAGTGAAGGAACCTGATCATCAAGGCTTCTGGAAAGGGCAATGATAACCAGACAGGATTGGCGTTTACCGTGGAGTTCTTCCAATACGGAAAGTCTTTCGGCCACGATTTCCTGATCGGGAAGGAAATCGGAGGTTTGAGGAGATTCCATTTCAGGAAAGAATAGCGCATCCTGATCCCATACCGGGAATTCTGCAGCGATTCGCTCCTGGCTCCTCAGGTCATCGACTAGAAGCCACACATTTTTCCTGTGCCTACGATGAAACAGGTCGGCAACCAGGGCTGCGATAAAGGATTGCGCCGGACTGGCGATATGGTCGAATACAACAGGGCTTTCACCGATCTGCTTTAATCGTTCATGGAACGGTTTAGAGGCAGCAGTGTGCTCAATTAAAGGGCGCCCCGGTGGCGTGTTTTTGGGTTCCGACAAGACGAGAAGACAATCTAGAGCGGATCTTGACCTGTTGCCAACAGCTCCGCTCGCTAATCATCGAGAAGTTGCTTGAGGCGTTCCTGTGTAATGCCCAGCATGGAGGAGGCGGCTTCTTCGTCGTTGTTTGTCTTTGCCAGCATCATATTGGCTGCTTGTTTTTCCAGCCAAGGGAGTAGCGGGGTTTCTCCAGCGCAACTGGAGAGTAAGTGCAGTAACTCTGTGATTTTTCTGTCGGAAAGGATTGCGTCGGGTTCAGAAGCCATGGCTGACCAATTGAGGGGAATATCTTTTGGGAGCAAAACATCAGCGGTTGCAAGGATGCTGGCGCGGTTAAGGGTATTTTCCAGTTCACGCACATTTCCAGGCCAGGTATGGGATTCTAGCAGAGTAAAGGTGTCATCTGCCAAACGTAACTTTGCCCCACGCTTTTGCTCGGCGATACGGTTTAGGAAAAATTCAGCGAGGGGTCTTATGTCTTCGCGGCGGTGGCGAAGGGGAGGAATGTGGATTCGCACCACATTAAGCCTGTAAAAGAGGTCTTCGCGGAATGTTCTATCTTCAACGGCTTTTTCCAGTTCCTTGTTGGTTGCCGCAAGAATACGAACATCCGCAAAAAGGGGGTCGTTTCCGCCAACCCGGGAGAATTCTCCGGATTGCAGGACCCGCAGGATTTTACTCTGCGTCTGTAGCGGCATGTCGCCGATTTCATCGAGAAAAAGAGTGCCCCCATCGCATTGTTCGAAGCGGCCTTTTCGCAGACTTGTAGCACCGGTAAATGCCCCTTTTTCGTGACCGAATAATTCTGATTCGAGGAGGTTTTCCGGGATTGCCGCGCAGTTGATCGTAACATGCTCGCTGCCTGAGCGGGGGCTGAAGGTGTGGATTGCGCCGGCGACAACCTCTTTTCCTGAGCCGCTTTCCCCGGTAATAAGGACGGGTGCATCTCCGCGGGACGCCCTGCCGATCATCTTGAAGACTTCCTGCATTGCCGGGGAATTCCCAATGATGGTCTCACTGGGGTGTTCCTGGCTCAGAGATTGGGAGGCGGGCGGTGGTGTGGAATTGATGATATCACCGGCTTTAAGTGCCTCCTCAACAACGGGCCGCAGGTCATAAGGGAGGGACTCCTTGCGGAGCACGTCATAGGCACCAAGTTTCATTGCTTCGATCACGGAACTGGTTGGAGGAAAGCCTGTGGTCAGGACGACCATTGCATTTGGGGCATTGAGCCGAATTTTCCTGAGCAGTTCCATCCCTCCCATAGGTTTAGTATATAACTCTGAAATGACGAGGTCAGGCGGATCCTGCAGGTAGAGTTCCAGGGCTTCCGATGCGTCCGTCTTGCAGATAATTTCTGTATCCGGAGTGCGCAAATGCTTGTCGGCCCATTTGAGGAAGTCCTCATCAGGATCGATAAGCATTACGGTTTTGGAATTTGGTGAAGCCATTAAACAGGAGGATCTTGTCGGTTGCGACATCTGGATATCAGATGCCGCCGTAGCGGCGATCACGATTTGCGTAATCAGTTACAGCCTTATGTAAATCATCTTTATTGAAGTCAGGCCATAGTTTTTTAGTGATAAACAGTTCGGCGTAACTGATTTGCCATAGAAGGAAGTTGGATATGCGCATTTCGCCTGATGTGCGGATCAGCAGATCAGGATCGGGATAATAGCGCGTATAAAGGTGCTTACTGAAGATTTCAGGATCCAGCATTCCGGGGTCGAGGTGACCATCGTTGATGTGGCGCATGACGCTTTTCACTCCATCAATGATCTCCTCACGGGCACCATAGCTGAGAGCAAGGATAAGGTTCAGGCCATTGTTCTCCCTTGTTGCCTCAATGGCCTTGTGGAGTTGTTCAAGAGGTCCTGAAGGTAAGTCCGTGAGGCGTCCAATTGCCTGTAGGCGTACATTCCTCTGCTGAAGCTCAGGGGTCTTGTCTTTAAGGAATTGTTCAAGCAGCCCCATCAGGGCGCGCACTTCCATTTTCGGGCGGTTCCAGTTTTCCGAGGAGAAGGCATAAAGGGTGAGAAAGTCGACTTTGAGTTCGCTGCATGCTTCTATAGCCGCTTGCACTGCTTCTGCCCCGGCTCTATGCCCTTCACGCCTGGGAAGGTTGCGCTCTTTTGCCCAGCGCCCGTTACCGTCCATGATAATGGCGATGTGTCTGGGTATCTTTTTATGTTTCGCCATTGCAATGCGATTTCGGCGGCGATTGCAATTGATACCCCTTCAGGGTGTTCAATTACGGATGAGGGTTTCCTTGCGGTCAGGCCCTACTCCCACCAGTTTCACCGGGCATTCGCAGAGGTCATCAAGTCGATCCAGATAGGCCTTGGCGTTATCCGGAAGGGATGAAATGTCCTGTGCTCCCGCAGTGGGAGTATCCGGCCATCCAGGAAGTTCTTCGTAGACAGGCTCACAATCTTCCCAGGACTCGACCCTTGAGGGTGGTGTTGACAGGGTTTCACCCTTCAACCGGTAAGCTGTACATATCTTGATTGTTTCGATTCCGTCAAGGCCATCAAGATTGGTTAAAGCGAGGTGATCTGCACCATTGAGCCGGCAGCCATGGCCTGTTACCACGGCGTCAAACCATCCACAACGGCGCTTGCGCCCGGTGGTTGCGCCGAATTCTCTCCCCATGCCGTGCATGCGATCAGAAAACTCCGCGTTTTCCGTGACAAACGGACCAGCCCCTACGCGAGTCGTGTATGCTTTTGCCACGGCAGTTACGTTATCAATGGCGCGGGGAGAGACTCCTGAGCCTGTGCATGCTCCCCCTGCGGTGGTGCTGGAAGATGTCACGAACGGATATGTGCCATGGTCAATGTCAAGGTAAGTGCCTTGGGCTCCTTCAAAGAGGAGTGATTTTCCTTCTGCGATTTGACGATGGAGAAAACTGGTTGTCTCACGGATAAACGGAGCAAGCCTTTGATAGGCACTGTTTAATTCCTCTTTAATCGTGGCAAGCTCGAGGGGTTTGGTGTCGGCATCACGCATGACGAGGTTTGCCTGGTTGATTTTTTCTGCCAGCCTTGCTTCAAGAAAATCCTGATCTTCAAGGTCGGCCATTCTGATCCCGGAGCGTTCGACTTTGTCAATGTATGTTGGGCCAATGCCTCTTCCGGTGGTGCCTATTTTTTTCCCCCCTAAACCCGATTCCCGGTGTGAATCCAGAGATCTGTGATAGGGCAAGGTCAAGTGTGCTCGGTCACTGATGGCGAGGTTCTCAGGTGATATAGAAATGCCCTGTTTTTCCAGCGTATCGAACTCCTCAAGCAGTGATACCGGGTCAATGACCACGCCGTTGCCTATGACGCATTTTTTCTCTGGCCAGAGAATCCCGGACGGGATGAGGTGAAGAATGTATTTCTGGTCGCCATGTATGACCGTGTGCCCGGCGTTATTTCCTCCCTGAGCGCGAACGATTATGTCAGAACTCTCGGTAAGGTAGTCGACGATTTTCCCCTTACCTTCATCACCCCATTGGGCACCTACTATTATTGTATTTGGCATGTAAAGATTGAGGGGAAGTATAGGTTCCGCTGGGGAATATTATCGTTGTGTGTGAAGAGATTTACTATAGCAAGACTGATGCCGATTATGCCATGAGTGGAGGTTAGTGGTGAATGGCGGGGAAGCTTAGGTGGCTCATCGCTCCTGTTCAATCAGTTTGGCAAATTCAGAGAAAAAATAACGCGCGTCATGTGGTCCGGGGGCGGCTTCAGGGTGATATTGGACACTGAATACAGGGTATGCTGTGCTTCGCAACCCCTCCACGGTGCCATCATTGAGGTTGATATGGGTTACTTCGGTGTCGGAGGGCAGGGCCTCAGAATCGACAGCGAAGCCATGATTCTGTGAGGTGATGGCAACGTTGCCCGTGCGAAGGTCCTTGACCGGTTGGTTTCCTCCGCGGTGGCCAAATTTAAGCTTAAAGGTTTTTCCTCCCAGAGCATGCCCAAGGATTTGATGGCCTAGGCAGATTCCAAACAGGGGGAGTTTGCCGATTAACGAGGCAATTTCCTTGTGAATATGGCTGAGTGCCTCCGGGTCTCCAGGTCCATTGGACAGAAAGACACCATCAGGTTTCATTGCGAGAACATCCTTTGCGGTAGTCTTTGCATTCACGACATCCACAACAAATCCCTCTTGGCGAAGGCTTCTTAGAATATTGTGTTTAATCCCGAAGTCGTAAGCGACGATCCGATAGTCAGGATCAGGTAGAGGATGGTAATAATTGCCATTCTCTGATAGGCTTGCGTTGTGGGCAGGGTTGGCCAGCGTCCATTCCCGGCTGAGGAGATCTTCAGGGTCCCAACGATAGGTTTTGCTTGTCGTGACTTCCTGAACAAAGTCCATCCCGACTACACCTTCACTTGATGCTGCCTTTTTGCAGGCCTCATCCACAGTGATGTTTTCGGTGGTAAGCAGGGCTTTCATTGCACCTCTTTCACGGAGATGCTTGGTGAGTGAGCGCGTATCAATTCCCTGAATGCCGATAATGTCATGATCGAGCAGGTAGGCATCAAGACTTTGTTCTGAGCGCCAATTACTGGGAGCGTCACAAAGTTCTTCAATGACAAACCCCCTTACGTGTGGAGTTGAACTCTCAGAGTCAAGATTACTGACACCGTAGTTACCGATGAGGGGATAGGTCATGGTAACGATTTGCCCCCGATATGAGGGATCGGTGAGGATCTCCTGATACCCCGTCATGGAGGTATTGAAACAAATCTCGCCACAACTTGTTCCAGTGCTGCCAAAAGCCATGCCTTTGAAGTGGCGTCCGTCTTCTAGGGCAAGCAGTGCATTCATAAATTCTTGGCTGTTTACTCAATCAGAGCTTTAGCCGATTGATTTATTACAGAAATCCGAAATGATGCAAGCGGACAGGAGCATAAACACAGGAAAAATTGCTTACGTGGCCCTCTGGGGCTGGATATTGTGCGTTTTTCTGAGGGATTAGAGGATAATCGGTGGCGGATTCAAATGCGCGAAATTCGGCGAATTTCCTGATAGGGGATTGTTTGAGTGCGTAGCCGGATTGTGTCTATTTTGAAGTGTTGGTCAGCTACGCGTAGGTTGCGACCGTATATTCGTCCTCCGCGCCAGGTTTCCAGAACGTAAGTGCATCCTTTTGGAATGTTTTTCGATGCAGGCCTCAGCACAATGGCGTCAATTGCGCGACTGAGCTCAAAGTTGCGTTTTCCGAACAATGCGGAGCGAGTAGTGAGTGTGTTGTCGGTTATTCCAGAGAACTTGCTGGCGAAGAAATCCCCATTGGAGAGTATTAATCCTTCTTGTCGGCCGGCAAGAGGTTTGTCTAGTTGGGGAGCGAGCGGGTAGTAATATTCAATGCGGGCAATGCTTAGTGCGGGCAGAGCGCGACCTTGGTTGTCCCCTCCAAGATGGAACAGCGTTGATGTTGCTTTGATGATTCGTTCATGAAATATGGTGCCGTCGACGAGTGCTATCCTGGGTTCCATTTTACTCATTGACCCGAGTTTTTTGAGTGGACCCGTTTCAACGTGGTCGAAGATGGTTGACCAGCGCCGCCGTGGTTTTGTGCCCCTGGCAATTAAGCCGGCAATGGCCGGTGATTTTATTTCATCGGTTACTGAATGGATTTTTCGCCAAAGGTTGCCATCCCGTGAAATGTAACTGGTAATAAGTCCATTATCTCTTGTCAGTCGGAGCCATTGCCCGACATCAGAGCTTTTCCTTGGGTCGTAGTAGGCCTTTGGGATTCCATTTAGAGAGGTAGCTTCGTTTGCGGTGTAAACCAGGAACCGGACACTTGAATCCTCTGGAGCATCATCATCGATCGCAGCAGTGCTTCTAAATCGGGTTGTGCCCGGGGGCAGATCGAACCTGATGATGGAATCAGCATGGGTTCCAATGCCGTCATCGAAGCGGTTGCCGCCAAGGCGTATTTCCCTACCGGCGGCATTCTTGTTTTTGTGAACCTTGCCTTGCCCGGATGTTGCTGATTTCCAGTTTAGTTCTGTGAGCTTTTGTGCTGTGCCCGAGGGTGTTGTGATGCGGGGATTGATCCAGTTGGTCCAATTAGATTGAGATGAGTTGCCTCCATCCTGAACGGCGAGCAGCAATTGTGTTGCTCCTTTGGTATCGATGTCAATATTGACCCACTGAAGGGGGGTTTTCCGGGTAATTATTTCACTGGTGAAGCTTGGAAGAATGCCCGAGTAATTCTCCCCCCATTGCACCATTGTGGCAGGCTGCCGGTGCGAGAGAGCGAGGAATACTCCCGGGGATCCTGTTTGGTTTGCGCCACGGATTGTAATCCCGCTTTGAGTTGTTTCCTCATAAGTGTCAATCCTGGAAATTCGGGCAGTGATATAAGAGTCATTCTCAGGTAATGGCAGGTAAGCGGTGTAGAAGGAATCTAAAGCGGTACCTTTAGGAGGAGATGATGTTTCAATAATGATACTTCCGTTCTTGGCAGTCGCTGAGCCTCCACGTGGAAGAGTTCCCACTGCTTTGGCTTGCCATGGAGGCGGGAGGGGACCGTCTTCATAAGATTTGGCAACGGAGGGCGATTTGGCTGCGTAGAAGATGATTTGCTTGATCTGATCCAGATCAACCGTTCTTGCTATGCCTGCTGAACCCTTGCTGTTTTTCAAGAGGGTGCCTGTGTGATCTCTGGTTTTAACCAGTTTATTGTCCTCTGATTTAATGAAGCCGCCCCAAGCGGAGTTGTTACTGCTGACAATATCTACTCTGAATTCAGAACGACTTTGATCTGATAAGAGAATGAGGAGTAAACCCGTGACGTACACTGCCCACCCGAACTTTCTGTAATGCATTATAGAATGCTCTATCGTTGGTAAAGGGGGATGTAATGGTAGGGCATCGCCAAAATCATGGCGTATACGGAGGTTGAGAAGATTGGACCTGGACTGCTACCGTCAATCTCCCTTTCCCAAAAATTGTTTCCATTGTCATCTTTCCGAACCTTATCCTTGAGCACCTTACTGACGTTGGAATACCAGTCAGCCCAGGTCTTTCCTCCGATCATATATTGAGCAGGAGCGGCATAAAAATTGGCATAGGTAAACCAGCGTTCGCCCGGTTTAAATCTGGCGTTGAGATATTTTGAACCACTTGCCACCTTTGGGTCGTCATAAAGTCCACAGACTTGTAGCGAATATATGGCTGCTGCGGTACGGGCAAATCCCGATCCCTGGCCGGGCTGGTATCCGAATCCACCATCGCGTTCGTTAAAGCATTTCCGCACATAGTCTACTGCGTCATCGATGGTTTTTTGCGGGACGGCAATACCGCCGTTTTTAGCTGCTCTTAGAGCTACGACAGAGAGAACCGTTACGGAAATGTCGGCATCGTGCGAGATCGGTTTGTAGCGCCATCCCCCCTGCGGGTTTTGGCTGCTAACAATCACCTTGATCATTTTTTCCAGTTTTGTTTTAAGGGTGTCATCACCGGTTTGCCCGAAAAGTTCCCCCAGCGCGATGCTGGCGATGCCGTGGAAATACATGTATTGTCCACTGTTCTCATCACCGATTAATCCCTGGTCATCGATTTCTGAGAGCAGGTAACGAACGGCAAGGGTGACATTTTTCCCGAATTCTCCTTCTCCGGGAAGGTGTCCTGCTGCTTGAAATGCCATCAATGAATAGGCAGTGATGGCAATCGGATAACGCACTTCCTCACCGCTTTCGCCAAGCCATGCTCCATTTGGTGCTTGCTTGGAAGCCAGGTAGGAGAGCGCACTGCGGATTACCTTTTCCGTGGATGGGTCAACCTTCACGGGGTCGTCCAGGCGCGCCTTAGGAGAGCCTCCGGGCAAAGCCACTTGAGCTGATGCTGTAGAAACCGATACAGCAATGATGATTATTGCTAGGAATGCGGTTTGCTGAATCTTGAGTAAACAGGAAAGCGACATGACCGTCAAGGGAGGGGATAGAGTGGAGCGGATGGGAAAATGCATCCTTTGGTTGAAGGTTACTTGTCGGTGGCTTTATCAGAGAGGTTCTTCAGATACTGCTGGATTAAGGAACCATATTCAGCGGGATAGGAATCAGCCTTGGATTGGTTGATTGTGCCACGTTCACGATCGGGGAGGCCAATAAATTTACTACTTCCCCGTTCATTGCGCTTGGGACCATCAGTTCCTCCTGATCCGGAGTAGTTGCCCTGATCTCCCGTGCCCTGTGGAGAGGGTTGACCCTGACCCTGACCCTGACCCTGACCCTGACCCTGACCTTGACCTTGACCTTGACCCTGACCCTGACCCTGACCCTGACCCTGACCCTGACCCTGACCCTGACCCTGACCCTGACCTTCGCCCTGACCTTC
>JAAESJ010000392.1 GCA_024229495.1 Verrucomicrobiaceae bacterium
AGGGTCCGGCCATCGCACCAGTTTGCAGTTCGCCGAAGAACTCATCAGTCGCGGTGCCAAGGTGAATTCTCAACTGAAGCACGGACGCAAAGCCGGCGGAGCCCGGGTGTCCGAAGTGGGCGGCACACCGCTATTCATGGCTTCAGATCGCGCGGACGTGCCCTACATGAAACTGCTCGTGAAACACGGCGCCGATCCTCGTATGCCCAACGACGACGGTACCACGCCGTTAATGGTTGCTGCCGGCATCGGCAGTCAGGCCCCAGAGGAGGAGGCAGGCACAGAAACCGAGTGCCTCGCAGCCGTGAAGTACCTCGTGTCGCTGCGAGTGGAGATCAATACTGTCGATAAGAACGGCGAAACCGCCATGCATGGCGCCGCCTACAAGAATATCCCCGCGGTTGTGCGCTATCTCGATAGTATTGGGCACGACATTAAGATTTGGAACACCACCAATCGCCATAAGCGCACACCGCTCCTGATCGCGGAAGGTTACCGCCCAGGCAATTTTAAACCTTCATTTGCCACAGTGGAGGCGATTACCAAGGTCATGCTCTCTCACGGCGTCCAGCCTCCCAAGGGACCAAAACCCAAGAAAACAAACTACTGATCGTGATGAGCGTTGGCTCTTTCCAATGTCTGCTTAAAACCATTCTTGTTTGAATATAAATGATACGTGGGTTCGATTATTTTCTGCGGTTTCTGTAATTCATCATAGTATCAGTCGTACCGACCAGGCCCTTATCATCAGTGATACCATGGAACACGAGAGGCATGAACGGTGCAGGATCCTCCTTCAAACTCCATGCAATCCCTCGCAACAAGATTAGTCGATATATAGGATCAAAATAAGTGTATGTGTAATGGCCAGTAGTGGTGCCGAATGCACGACCCTTGCCTGAGGTGTATGTCCAAAAAGCATCGCTACGAACCCCTTCGCTTTTCAGAATATCAGCGAACGATGAGTTGTCCTTTTCCGATTTTGGAGCAACGGCCCCAATGACCTCAACATTGTCCCGCTTCAGAAGATCCCAATAGGATTCATCATTCAACGTGACTGATTTAGGCAAACCGGTAAATGCCGGATGATCGGTCTTGAGATACAACGGATGATCATCAGAGAACTTACCCCAATGTGAATCTTTATTACCCTGCCAGGAACACCCAATACATCCTGCCAACTTATTCGCACGACCAATTGGACGAATAATGCAAGACTCGTGAATTGAAACAACGCTACCTCCCCGATCAACATAATTCTGATACATAGTAAATTGCTCATTCGTCAGGTCCGGAAGGTGCAGAAATTGAATCATTAAATCAGCTCGGTCGAATTGATCCTGTGACGGAAACATATAAGCCTCTTCCACAGTCACTCGAGGGATTGTCTTAAGCATGGGAACAAACAATTCCTTGATGCGAATATAATCATGTTCACCACCACCGTGATCCTCGGG
>JAAESJ010000393.1 GCA_024229495.1 Verrucomicrobiaceae bacterium
CAATAACAAGGCTCTCATCCTGCAACTTCCTGAAAGATCGAAGCGAGAGTCGGTTTCCCGGTTGGGTGGCATAAAAGCGCAGATAGCCCTGCTCGACGGTGAGCCGGAATCCGCTCTCGCGCCACACACTATTGCCTGCCAGTGCATATGCATCAGCAGGCCCGTTCCTCAACCGTGGCTTCAATGCCATAACCAGTGTCCAGCCTTCTGATGACACATCACCAAAGGCCAGACCACCCCTGGTCTTCAAGTCACCCGGGCCAAAAGCCAGTAAAGGGTAACCTTTAATGGATTCCTCCGATACCAAAGGCGCCCTGTGATTATATGGCCTGCTCATCTCCAAACCATCAGCATCGCGCCAATCTGACCATGGCGTAATCTGCCCGGACGCATCCATCGATAAGGCTGCATTGGATTTCAACCACATGGTAAGTCCTTGATTGGGGAAAACGCCCATTAGCGGGGTGCTGATAATGGGAGAAACTCCCGCTTCAAACTCCTCGAGGTTAACCAGGTTGTCTCCATCCGGATCACCAAGGGCATCAGCTTCGAGGGGGTTTAGACCGTTTTGCAGTTCCCATCCATCAGACATCCCGTCCCTGTCCGTGTCACGGAAAGAAGGGTCAGTCCCAGCAACATACTCTTCCAGATTACTCAATCCATCCTCATCCATGTCACCATCTGAATCAGGAATCAGGGGGTCAAGCCCATGAAAAACTTCCCAAGCAGTCGGCATTTGATCTTCATCTTCATCAATATCAGGATCAGAAGCCGGTTTCAGGAATGGCGCCTTTAACTCATCATAGCCAACCCCGGTTGTGGCCTTAATAAGAACATCCAGTTCGGGATTGTGCTTGTTAAAAAATGACCTATGCCTGCCTATAAATTGACTCCCCTCATCCTGCCCAATGTCCTGCCAATCCTCCCAGTTATGATATGCGCCGATGAATTCGGTCTCGCTATCACCGCGCGAATACCAATGAAAACTACCTGATGTTGGAGCTCCGGTATAATAGGTATTTCGCTCCCATAAGTTGCCGGAATCAAGAAAATCCGCGTAAGTTTCCCAGCCATACCTGCCGTATTGCAAGCCGTTAAAACCGCCTCTGGGCATAATCATTACGTTATCATGAATGTAATTTTTCTCAGTCACATGTGTTCCGCAAATTCCATCCGTGTGTTGTGGTCGATCCTGGTTAATTATCGAAACCCCTCCACCCCGTGCCCCTTCATCCGGCGCAGCCTCAAAATAGTTATGATGCACATTGGCTGCCTCGGAATTTTGGATGACTAGCGGCACTCCCCATAGCAACCCTCCATTGGGGTTCTGCTTTGTCACTCCTCTGGGAATCAAACCATTCCACCGCAAGACATTATTACGTATTTCGCAATTGCAGCTCAATTCAAAAACCAATCCCGCCCAGGAATTATATTCACTGAGGTTTTCCTCAAAAAGGCAATCATGGGCATTAATGTCAAACCAGAACCCGGGGCCTGTATTGTGGTGGGCATAATTGCGCCGTATAACCATATTGGTAACATTCGGCACTTTCATTCCTCCCCGAGACCAATTACCCGAAAAACCAGCCCACCCGTTATAGTCAAATTCACAAAATTCGACCACCGATCCATTACCGCCATTATGCAATCCAGCCAAACCATTCCATGCAAACCTACATTGCCTTACCTGCGTATTGCTTCTGATACGAATACCTGTCGCATGGCTTCCGGTGACAATACAATGTTCCACCAGGGCATCAGGCCCTAACTCAACTGCTCCACTCTGCCCGAGAGTGGCATATTTATCGAAATGGACATTACGCACCGTCACCCCAGAGGCACTGGTCCTTAATCCATAACGACAAAGTCCGCTTAACTCCATCTTGTGCCTAACCGGAGGAAAGCGCACATATATCCGATCCTCCTCATAATCATAGTGCCATGAACTCTCATCGGTCACCAGACCCGGATGATGTTTCTGGATAAGGGGAATATCATCAACAAAAAGGTCGTGTGGCCACCTTGCTCGAAGCTCCCAATAATGTGCTATTGGATCATCATCAGGAACCGTTTTCGAATGTGGTCCATCGTGCACCCAATAGGGATGCTCAAACCTCCAGTCCTGAAGTAATTCTGCTCCAGACAAAACAACACCTTCCGCTCCTGCAATTGTATCTCCCTCCCTTGGGATGATCTCCTGCCCTCGATGAATCCCAGGCTGAATCTCAAACGTAGTGCCTATGGGGTATGTATTGATGACTTCTTGGAAGTCATCACCTTTTGATAAATGCACTTGACCATCAGCAATCGATAGATGCCAACAAGTTAAAGCAACAGAATAAAAGCAAAAAAGATGCTGACTAAGATGACTGCATATTGGCATTTACCAAGGGGTAGGATATTTGAATGCAATACATACGCTCACGATTGCAAAATTGATCGATTAAATACGTGGAAATGATTATTGTTCTACTATTGCTCCGAGCTAGCGGTAATTATTGTGCTGAATACGGTCCAATGTGTATCGACACAACTTGATTGGCCCCTTTGTCATGGTATTCCATACTCGTTGATGAATATGCCATCCAAAGATATGACGCAAATCTTCAGGGGCTTTCCTGAATTTCGCACCAAGCAATTTCGCACCCCAATCCTGAAGATTCACAGCCTCAGATGGATGCTTAAACAAAAATGGAAAAGCTTCCAGATTATAATTGTGCTCGTGTGTCATTCGGACATGTTCAATTAACTCTGGAAAGCGCCTATAGAGCGGCGCGTTCAGCACGCTTTCGTTCTTGCCAAGTGCGGTCCAAGGTCCCCACAAAGATACTTTGCAACCGAAATATGCGGCGTATGGAATCTGCGACCCCCGGGTAGAACCGGTCACTGTCTCAAAGCTTTTGAACAAGAAAGCCATCCTGCGTAATGCATGCGCGTCATCTCCGCGCGCGCCTTCAATCCAAGGAATGCCCGCCCTATCAAATGAGTTCACCCAGAGCCCGTTTCTTACACAGTGGGTTGTCACGCAAACCAAAATATGATCATAGCATTCACGTAACGAGCAGATCTTACTGACATAGCTATTTTCATCCCAGCCTGGATCCAAGCCCTCCAACGAATGAGGAGGCATCACTAGCAATGAATTCGCGATTCTCTCCACTGGAATCGTCTGGTCAACATAGAGAATCGGTGCTCCAACAACATGGACATCACTAAATCCGTGCTCCCGAAGTAGATCCTCCTGATCCCGCCCATGAACCAGTATCCTGTACCCCTTCGAGTTAGTAAAAGCCAACCATGCGGGATGATTTACAGGCTCCCAATAGACACCGTGCCCCCACATAAGCCACGATACTGGAGGTGCCTTTAGCCCTAATATTCTGGCCACCTCCCAACTGGCGCCGTAGCGATCTGGATCGGTGCGAAATTTCTCTATGCGCCTCGAAGGGAGCTGCTGACAGAGAGCGCGGATTTCAGAAGTCACGATTACTGAATTTAAATAAGTTGAACCCAAGAAATTAAAACGATCAGGAAACTTTATGCTTGAGCACCGCCGATCTTATAACTGCTCCATGGGTCCTGATGCTTAGAACGAAAACGCCTAACACACCGAGCAGAATGATAACCGCCAGAGAGAAGGTCGCGGCTTGCCACCTATTAACAGGGCCTACCACAAGATGGGACGCTACAATTACTATCGTCACCCAAACGAAAGTGGGTAGAACATTTAACTTTAGACGTCCTACCCTGGCAGAAATGACATAAGCACCAACCGCCATCACTCCATAACTGGCCAGCGTCGTGTAGCCGGCACTAACTACCCCGTAAGTCGGAATGAAGTATAGATTAAGCCCGATGTTCACTAAAGCGGCGACCCCTGTTATAATCGGAATCAATCTGGTGCGTTTTTCATAAAAGAGAAACCCTACAAAATACTGGTAGATAGCAAGGAAAAGCGTAGCTCCCGCGAGCGGAACAAAGAACCTCCAGCTTGGAGCATAACTGTGTCCGAAGGTAAAGCCGCCAGCGTAATTCAGCACAAAACAGCTGACGATCGTCAGCATGCCTGTCAAATAAATTAAACTATAATAGTATGCACGAATTTTTGATTCCTGACCTCCTTCCCCGGCGAAGCGAAAGAACCTCGGCGTCCAAGCCTGTCCGAAGGCATTGACGATTATTGCAAGACCAATCGAAAGGCTTGCAGCTAAAGTATATTGTGCCAATGACTCCACGCTCACCAACTTTAAGAGAATAAAACGATCTGCCGCACGTAGAATCCAGTTTGAAAGCACATGGGGAACAAGTGGAAGACCGAACGCAAGCGCATACCATGCATGGTGTCTCCTGATTGCACCGTTCAACCAACCTTCACGTCTCGCAAAAAAGATTGAAGACGCGCAAATATAAACCGCTCCAAAAAAATAGCCTGTAACCCACCCTTGGAGTCGATCCGTTGAGGCGAGGACAAATCCCAACTGCAGAAACGTTGAAACCACAGCATTCGAGATCTTGAAGCAGGCACATGCAGCTGCCCGTTCTGCTGTCATCCAGCTGCCAAATACCATGCTCTCAGGTAGCGACATCAGGTAAATCGCTATTACCGCGATTACCACAAAACCAGCAGGTAAAGGTGCTAATAAATCAGGTATCCCAAGTATTATCCCACAACAGGCTGTAACAATAAATACCCCAATCACTCCCCCAATGACCAGAGAACTGGTAAAAAAACTGGCGAAATCTCGCGGGGATTTTGCTTCATGATAATATCGCGTCACCGCCCCTGCAAATCCCAGGACGAGGAAAGCAATCCCAATACCTTCGATCGTCCTCAGTATTCCAATCAGCGCAAATTCCTCCTTGTCTAGAATGCGCGTCCAGAAGGGTAGTAGCAGGAAAAATAACCCCGGGCCAAAAGCCGCGGAAAATAAAAACCATAGGGTATCTTTGACCGTCTTCATGTCACATTACGCTCTTTGCGCCCTTCAGTCACCTCGGCGGGGATTTTAAGCAGATAGCACTAAACCGGCAATATGCGGATTATCCAAGATGATCCCAAGTAAGAGGTGCCCCGCGGGCGATGTTCCGGGATGCAGACTTGCCCAGCACCTTGTCAATATGCTTCGGAGCAAGACCATACCCAGGGCGGACAATGCGTACATTTTGCGCAGTGAACACTGCGCCCTGCTCAATGTCCTCAACAACAAACAATGACCTCCGGAAAACACGGCTGGCAACCTCTTTATCAGTCAATGAGTAATTGACACTTCCAACCGCAGCCTCCGCCATACGCACGGCATCAATCATCGCTTTGAACTCATCCGGTTCGAGAGAAAAAGCACTATCCGGGCCCGGCGTCTCGCGCGAACGGGTAAAATGTTTCTCGATAATACATGCCCCAAGTGCTACGGCAGCTGCAGGAACAGTGCTGCCCATCGTGTGGTCAGAGAGGCCGACCGGAACGCCAAATGCTTCCGCCATATGGGGTATTCTCCGTAAGTTCACCTCTTCTGCAGGGGCTGGATAAGCGCTCGTGCATTTGAGTAAAGCGAGCTCACGCCCGCCAGCGGCACGGAATACTTCAACCGCTTCAGAAATCTCCGCCAAACTAGCCATGCCGGTGGATATGATTACCGGTTTTCCGGTCTCAGCCACCTTACGGATAAGTGGATGATGAACCATCTCGAATGATGCAATCTTGTATGCGGGCACATCCAGTCCTTCGAGAAACTCGACTGCACTTTCATCAAAGGGGCTCGAAAACAAAGTAATGCCAACCTCTTTGGCATGTGCAAATAATGCCTCATGCCATTCCCAAGGGGTGTAAGCTTCGCCGTAAAGCTGATAAAGATTTTTTCCTTCCCAGAGCGTTCCTTTCCCAATTTGGAACCATTCATTGTCGCAATCAATAGTTAGCGTATCAGGCGTGTAAGTCTGAAGCTTAACCGCATCGGCTCCACAATTTTTGGCAATACCTATTAGCTCTTTCGCTTCACCTATATCTTGGTTGTGGTTTGCGGAAATCTCAGCAATTACATATGCCGGATGCCCGCCCCCAATTGATTGCCCGGCAATTTCAATGTTAGAGCTATTGTTATCCTTCATCAGATTTTTCTATGCGGAGTTTATATCGGCAGCCCTGGTAATTAAAAAACGCAGGATAATAATCATTATCAACCGTGCGCAAAAGATTGAACTGCGAGGCGATTGACTGATCCGCCTCTAGTTGACTGTCACTTGATTCACGGCGCCTATAAAAAGATTCCTCACCAGACTGCATCTTGCCGGTTACCGAAACCTCAGGATAATTTTCAATAAACCGCTCGCAAAGCTGGTAAGATTTTTCCATTAATGCCACACGCATCTCTTGCAAAAGCTCATGCCCCTCAAATTCGATGAAGTCAGTTGAATAAATTCGCCCACTGTCAACAGTGGCTTGCGCCTCAAAAAGGGTTAACGGAATCAAATTCTTACCCTCAATAATCTGCCAAGTCATCGGAGACCATCCTTTGCCAGCCGGCAAATCACTAGCGTGAACAACTAAGTTATGAGCGCTCCGGGAAAGTATTTCAGGCGGCACAAGAGACCAGCATGAAAGAAACAAGGCAATATCCCCTTCGGGAATTTCATTCACATCATATACAATGGTAACCTTATGACCACTGGTCCGCAGACGATCAACAAAATCAGACAGCATCCCTCTAACCCACCCTTTACCTGCAGTAACCAAACTAATTCTCAGATTAGCGTCAAGTGCGGCAGCTACTCGATCGGCACCAGCACCATCCACGAGTGACTCGGCACAGGAGGCCATCTTATTCCAGCGCTCAACATCAAGGATGATCTCTCGCACAGCCCTCTCCAAATTTGACGACTCTATTTCGGACTCGACTCCAAGATTAATTGCAGCACCGGCGGCATCCATCGCCTGAATAATCCCGTTCTGGTTTTCAGCAATGCTAATTAGAACCATGGGAACACCAAATAAACACAATTCCCATACCGTGCTTCCAGCCGCGGAGATAGCAAGGTCACACCAATCTATGAGATCTGACATATCGGCGACATCAAAGAGCAACTCGATAGAGCTGTAATCCATAACCAACCTCTCGATCTCTGCAAGGTGTGGGTTTGCGCCACCAACCACCACCTTGACCTCCCATGCTTCGTTATCTGCAACTCTACCGAGAATATCAATGACTTTAGTGGTGGTATTATGCGGGTCGGCCCCCCCAAAAGTAACCAGTATTTTACGAGGCTCGTTTGGAGATATTTTCTTGCCGGACAAATCCGCACGCCGCTCAACGAACTCCTGACGAAGCAAGGTAAATGTCGGGCCAATCAGCACCTTACTGGCAGCTGCCACTGCCGGAAAATCACCACAAGTCGACCCGAGATTCTGATTCAGGATAATGTCGCAATCAAAGGGTTCGGCAACCGGATAATCAACGACTACAAGAAACTGTGCTTCTAGAGAAGAAACTATCTTCTGAAAGGGCAACGTAAAATGATAATTGTCACAAGCGATCGCCACCACTTCGCGATCCTTCGCAATTCTTACAACAGACTCCGCGTCATCTGCACTCCCGGGATTTACTTCTAACCGAATCACTTCGATTCCCGTAGCAGCAAGTTTTTGTTGCAACACATGGGGTAACAGCACGCAACAAAACACCACCGCCCCGCCACGCCGTTGCCATGCCTGCGCCAATGCAAGCATTCGCATCACATGCCCGGTGCCGATATGATGATCACCATCAACACGAATGAGAATAGTCTTCATGAAAACGAACTCTAACTATGCTTGATAGCGGTAAACATATGCTCCGCCCTCACCCAGTCCTCCAGTGTGTCGATATCCTGAACACGGTGTCGGGGAAGTGTCACAGGCAATGCTCGTGCTGAATAAAACCCGGGCGCTGAGAGAAATGATTCAGGGCGTCCCCAGTAGAATTGTCCAGCATCGTGATAAGCCTCCTTAAGATCCTGCGACCGAGTATATTCATGCTCTGGCCGGCACATCTCCAGATAACCATCATCCGATTTTTGAAGACCACGCTGAATAGGAAAACCAAAGCTTGTAACGGAAAAAGCAAAATCTGACTGGTCGTTCTCCTGTAACTTGCGCAACCCTTCAGCCAGATCCTCAGCCTGCACGAAAGGGGCAGTGGCGTAAATGCAGCAAGCGTAATGAATTTCCCCATATGCCTCTGCTGCCCATTGGATAGCGTGGCGAATTACTGGCAAGGTTGCGACATCGTCAGTGGAAAGTGCTTCCGGACGTGTAAAAGGAGCTTCCGCTCCAAACTGTCGCGAAGTGGTTGCTATTTCTTCGTCATCAGTCGAAACAATGACCCGGTCAAAGAGTCCGCAATCCAGTGCAACCTCAATCGAATAGCCAATGATCGGTTTGCCCAGAAAGGGACGGGTGTTTTTCTTGGGGATGCGCTTGCTCCCCCCACGGGCCGGAATGATGGCAATATTCATGATGACTTACGCGACAACATTAAGCACGCCTTCAATGACCTGATCAATATTTGCATCAGTGAGTTCGGGATACAGTGGTAAACTGAGCGCACTTCTGTAAAACTCTTCCGCTACCGGACACTGTCCAACGCCATACCCAAACTCACTCCTATAGTAAGGCTGGAGATGAACCGGAATGTATAGCACCTGCGAGCCAATTCCACGCTCGCAAAGCTCTGTCATCACTGTATGACGATCCTTGCCCAGTATCTCAAAATCAATCTGGAGCGTGTAGAGGTGCCAGGAAATAAAATCTCTATCCGCCAAGTTCCGAAGACCCGGAGGAGTAATTAATGCTTTATCCGCGAAACCATCGTTATATATTGCAACTATTTCCCTGCGGCGCTGCACGAAAGAATCCAATCGATCCAATTGGCTGAGGCCAAGCGCACACTGAAGATCAGTGATGCGATAGTTGAACCCAAGATCGCTCATCTCATAATACCAAGAACCACGCTCGGATAACACGGGATCATTCTCTGCTCCCAGGCCAACAAATGCGTCAGATTCGCGTGTCACCCCATGGCTACGCAACAAGCGGGCCTGCGTTGCATATTGTTCATTATTAGTGACCAACATGCCACCTTCGCCGGTGGTCATGGTTTTCACCGGATGAAAACTAAATGTCGTCATGTCAGCCCACGGATGCCCACCAATCGACCAATGCTTACCCTCGCTTATGAACGCTCCCCCCGCCGCATGACAGGCATCCTCAATTACTATCGCGCCCCGCTGCCGGGCGACATCAGTGATCGCTGACATATCACAAGCCTGTCCAGCGTAATCCACGGCAACCACTGCCTTGGTATCATCCTTCCAGTTCTCCGCAAGGGCAACGGGATCAAGATTGTGACTCACGGGATCGATGTCCACAAAATCAGGGGTAGCTCCAACGAAAGCTGCGCAATTAGCAGAGGAAAGGAATGTGTTTGGTGATGTTAGAACTCTGTCACCGGGACCGATTTCTGCGACCTTCATTGCCAAATGCAACGCGCTCGTTGCGCTGTTTACGGCAACTGCATACGTGGCACCCACGCGTTGAGCGAATGCTCTCTCAAACTCCTCAACACGCGGCCCACAAGTCAGATAATCCGACTTTAAACAGTCCACAACCGCATTGATGTCCGCCAGAGAAATCGACTGCCGTCCGTAGGGTAGAAACTCACTCATTCACCGCGAAAGAAAAAGGGAAACGGAAATCCGTTTAAATAAATCCAGTAACAAGCAATTTGTTAAGTCAGGTCAAATGCTGGGTCAACATGCTCTCGAATCAATCTGCGCAATTCAGGAATATCCAGCCACTGGTCATTCTCGCCAGAAGAATAACGAAATTGTGCACTCACCGGATTTCCTTTGTGATGCTTGCAATATTCTTTAATGCAACCCTCCATTGACCGATTCATTGAATTTGGAACAATAATGTAATTTTTCTCTATCTCAATGGTGTTCTGAGAATCACTCATCGTGATCATTTCCTCATGTAATTTCTCGCCCGGTCGTATGCCGATTACCGGCTTTTCACAGTCTGGCCCGATAGCCTCAGCTACATCCGTAATGCGATAAGAAGGAATTTTTGGAACGTAAATCTCACCCCCTAGTGAAGCCTCAAGTGCATGCAAAACCAAATCAACACCTTCCTTCAGAGAGATATTGAATCGGGTCATATTTTCATCAGTAATCGGTAATGTTCCGCTCTTTCGCTTGTTGAGGAAAAAAGGTATTACCGACCCACGCGAACCCATGACATTGCCATACCGCACAACCGAGAAACGCAGATCCCGGTTGCCAACCATATTGTTGGCAGAAATGAATAGCTTGTCGCTGCACAACTTGGTTGCCCCATAGAGATTGATCGGTGCCGCTGCCTTGTCGGTTGACAGTGCCACGACTCTCCTAACCCCCTTATTTAATGAGGCTTCGATAAGATTCTGTGCTCCAAGCACATTAGTTTTGATGCACTCGAAGGGATTATATTCGGCTGCGGGGACTTGCTTGATGGCAGCAGCGTGAATAACAACATCTATGCCCTCCAATGCCCTTTCTAGACGATCTCTATCGCGTACATCTCCAAGAAAATATCGCAATTGGGGAAATTCTGAGAGAGGGAAATCCTGTTCCATCTCAAACTGCTTTAATTCATCACGGGAGAACACTACCAAGCGTTTAATGCCCGGATATTGCTCTAGAATTGTATGCACAAATTTCCTTCCGAAGGAACCAGTGCCACCGGTTACAAGTATTGAATGCTTTTCTATCATTAGGGATATCGTGTTGAAATCTTAAATGATCCAAGCTGAACGACGTTGTTGACAACAAACATAAAACCACCGGGACCAATGATAATACATCGTTCCAGGAGCGTAGTTCATCTAGCGATCACTTCAATTATATGGAAATAGTCGTTAGTGTTGTTCCCCAATCCGTGAATCCTAATATATTTCACATCTTTCGTCGGGAAACGATGCTTTACCAATCCGCGAGAAGGTTTTCTCGAATGGTCGGCCAATAGCTCCCATCTCTTGCCCGTAACCGAAGTTTCCAGTTTGTATGTATAGTGTCGAGTATCAAAATCGTAAAGCCGAAGGCGGATATCAGAAAGGGCATATACTTGGTCAAGAGTGATAGTAAAAGTCGCTGGGATCTTCCCCTTCCCATACTGGTTTACATTGTCCACCAGCCCATCAATCATCAATTCGGGGGTCTCTTCACATGAGGCCTTTGCACCTTTCTTGATTAGGGCAACATCTCCCTGAGGGCGTTCCCCACTAAACTGAGCCCGCGGTTCTATATTGTTCTCTGCCTCGACGCCCTTGATTTCCTTACGTATTTTTAGTGCTTCCGTTAACTCACGCTCACCAATTAACTTGGACTCCAAACGCTTGAGTGCCGTCAGGTAGATTAACCTTACCGGACGTATTCGAGATTCACGATGGCGTTCATAAATCTCCATCAACCGCTTAAGCTCTGGAGATTGAGACACTACATCCCGGTCAGATTCAGACAGAGGATCGATGGAAATCCTCACCCTTTCCTCTCGCACTACCAAGGCCATCTCCAATTTACGCTGAGCAGCCAATCGCTTCTCCAAGTCATCCAGATTCTTAATGAAGTTCGTTTGCAGTGATTGGATCGACTCCTTGACTTTCTTATTGTAGAGCCCCTTCAAATCCTGCAATCCGTCAGAAACATTCTGTTTTTCCTCAGAAAAAACACTCGCCGTTACTGCAACCGCACAGACAAGTATATGGAATATCATCCTCACCATATTAACTTACCTAACTACTTGTTTAAGTTCAAGCTTGAACCAGTTCATTGGAAAATCTTGATGCTTTTATAGGCACTCTGTCATCGTAAGCCTTGGATCAGGGAACAGGACCACGTGCCTTATCGGCGGAATCCATAATATGGCCGGCAAATTAAAATCCTCTAAGCGCGAAGATTAATGCTATTAGCAATCGACGCACATACCTGCTGGATAGATTGCTCATCAAGATATGGATTCATAGGCAAACTCAGGCACTGTGAAGCCACTCTCTCAGTCACTGGAAAATCGCCTGAGCGGTGGCCAAGTTCACTGAAAACAGGCTGAAGGTGCAATGGCACGGCATAATAGGGAACCGATGGAACACCGGCATCTTCCAGTGATTTTTGCAACAGGTCACGATTTTCTGAAAGGATCGTGTATTGCGCATAGACGGAAGTATTACCCGCATCAACATGAGGCAGAACAATTCCTAGGCCAGCCAGTTGCGCATTGTAGGCACTTGCAACCAACTGCCTCTTGGCAACCTCATCATCAAATAGATCCAGCTTGGATAAGACGACCGCCGCCTGTATCGAATCCAGTCGACCATTGATTCCGAGCACCGGATGATGGTGCTTATTTGCCTGGCCGTGAACACGAATCTGGCGCATGGACTGCGCCAGTTCATCATCATCAGTGAAAAGTGCCCCTCCGTCCCCATAGCAGCCAAGTGGCTTACTGGGGAAAAACGAGGTGCTGCCGATGGTCGATAATGCGCATGATTTCCGGCCATGATGGGTTGCGCCAAAGGACTGCGCCGCATCCTCAATGACCGGCAGATTACCGTTACTCGTCGCAATCTCATTGATCGCCGTCATGTCCGCTGTCTGGCCATAAATGCCAACCGGCATAATTGCCTTTGTGTTGTCTGTAATCGCAGCCCCCAGGAGTTGAGCATTCATGTTCAAGGTCTGCTCATCAATATCAACAAATACCGGCTTCGCGCCAATCAGGGCAATCATCTCCGCAGTCGAGATCCAGGTGTAGGGAACGGTAATGACTTCGTCACCCGGACCAACCCCTAGCGCCATCAAGGCAATCAACAAAGTGTCCGTGCCACTGGATGCCCCAATACAATGCCTTACCCCCACATAATCGGCCAGTCGCTCCTCAAGTTCAGCAACTTCCGGACCGAGAACATAGCGACCATGATCAAGAACGGCTTTGATTCGACGATCCAGATCCTCCCGAATCAGGCCTTGCTGAGATTTAAGGTCTATGAATTCCACAGTGAAAAATGATCCTAAAGATTATTATGAGTTGCGAATCGTGCTAGGTAGGAAGGCAGCAATGCCAGCGCTTCTCGTTCCTGATGGCCGTTCATCTTGGTATTGCAAGCAGTCGAAATGTAATCTACTTCCTCACATTTACCCGAACAAGTTCACTCAATTGCCTCACTGCACATATCCATATGGGCCTTATAAAGCCGTTCTGTAAACTCTGTCGATAACCGGTATTGCCCTACTTGGTTAGCCTGTATTTTCGTAATCCAGTGAGTTGCAATACTGCCCTGACAATGAAAATCGGATTGTTCTTCAGGTAGCGCCTCCACAACCTCCTGGGCTCCTTATACAGGCGGTAAAACCACTCGAGACCACACTTCTGCATTAATGAGGGTGCCTGTGGGATCAAGCCTGCATGAAAATCAAAGGCCGCACCAACCCCAAAGAAAATCTTTGAGCCTTTAAGGCTGCCATCACCGCCGTGCTCGCTACCGAATTTCTTCAGGAACCCGCTCATGAACAGCTCCTGCTTGGGCGTGCTCAGACCAACCCACACACAATGGGCACCGGAATCGTTAATCCGGTCGCGGACCTCTATCTCCTCCTCTTTAGTTAATGGCCGAAAGGGCGGAGTATAGGTGCCGACAACCTCCAAGCCCGGGAAACGGAGGGTTAATTTTTTACGTAACATCTCAGCCACTCCGTCACAACCGCCATAAAAGAAATGACGAATGCCACGTTGCTTGGACCCGGCGCAGATACGCAGCATCAGGTCAGGGCCATAAACCCGTGAAATCTCATGGTTACCGTTGATCTTCCCATACCACACCATCGGCATGCCATCAGGAGTATTGAGAAAAGCACGGTTAAGGATTCGCTTAAACTTGTGGTCTGACTGGGCCTCACTCACGCCATGCACGCCACTGACGCCAACGTAGCCCTGTCGATCATCCTCAATACCGGCGTAAACGCCTGCTTCCGCACTGTCCAAGTTTATCGGACTGATCCCAACGCCAAGGACATTGATGCGCTGCTCAAGCGGATGGTTGTATTTGAAGTCGCTCAATATAATGACAGCCAGACGATGATGAAAATGGCCGGGTCGTGGCAGGATCAAGTATTCAAGACCCGGGATGATTCAGGAAATCACTGATTCGCCCCGGGCATCCTTCTCAACCTGCTCCTCAATCCAGGCATAGGTTTTGGCAAGCCCTGTGCGAAGGTCCACCTCAGGCTCCCAGCCCATTTTTTCAAGAATCAATGTATTGTCGCTGTTACGCCCGCGCACTCCCTGTGGTGCATCCAGATTGTGCACCCGCTCAACCTCCACACCTGCAATCTCGCTGATCATGTCAATCATCTGGTTGATAGAAACCAATTCTGAGCGGCCCAGATTGATCGGGTCGCTGAAATCGGAATTCATCAGCTTATCGAGACCTGTGATGCAATCATCAATATACATGAAACTGCGGGTTTGCTCGCCGTCACCCCACACCTCAATCTTAAGGTCATTGTTGCGCTTGGCCTCAATGATCTTGCGGCTCAGCGCAGCAGGAGCCTTTTCCCTCCCTCCACGCCAGGTTCCCTCCGGGCCATAGACATTATGAAAGCGCACAACCCGCACATTCATCCCGAAGTCCTCCTCAAAGTGCTTGCACATGCGCTCGCTGAAGAGTTTCTCCCAGCCATAGCCATCCTCTGGCATCGCGGGATAGGCATCCTCTTCCTTTAGTGCCGTCACCGCGGTATCTGTCTGCTTGCCGGCAGCATATACGCAGGCACTTGAGGAATAGAGGTATTTCTTCACCCCGTGCTCCTTTGCCGCCATCAGCAGGTGCGTGTTGATAAGGATACTCAGCATGCACAGAGCACGGTTATTCTCGATGAATCCCATACCCCCCATGTTGCATGCCAGGTTAAAAACCTCATCGCAGCCTTCGGCGGCATTAAAGCACGCTCCTTTCTCCTCCAGGTTGGCAACAATATTTTCCGCTTCAGCCACTTGCTGATACCACTGGTCAAGCGGCTTGATATCCACAACGCGCACGGCATGTCCACGGCTTATCATTTCTTTGGCCAAATGGCCGCCAATAAAACCACCGCCACCGGCAATAAGTATTCTCTTAGACATAATATTTTTTGTTTGGTGTATCCTTTCTGAATAGGAAAATACAATCCACTTCCCATAACCGCACGCTACCGCCCCCGGTCACTCGCGCCATTTTCTTGCACGAAACCGATCGACTTACTGGCATGTGGGAATGTTCCATCAACTTTTTCCCTGTATTTTTCGCTGCCTTAACCCAGCGCGAAACTCTGTTGCGGGATCCGCCCGCTTTGCACATCGTGAAGCGACAATTCAGCCTCACTAACCCGGCCGAGAAATTCGATAAGCAATCGGACCCGCTGTTTGCCCTGCAATAAACCCGTCACCGTTGCCATCATTCCCAGGAACGGCCCGGTTGTAATCTCAACCTCATCTCCAACCTCTGCGCCGGGCTCAATGGTGCAGATATCAGCACCGCTCATTTGCACACGAATCTGATCAATCGCTGATTCCGGTATACAGGCGTAACGGTCACCAAACTGCAGGATTCTTCTCACGGCAGTGCCATAATTTACCGCTCGAGAATGACTCGCTGCCTTGAAGCGCGCAAACAAGTATCCGGGGAAAAGTGCCTCGGTAAACCATACCTTCCCACGCTGCGTCATGCGCTGAAACTTAAGTCGCGGGCAGTAAACTTCTACCTCGCCGTCACGGGACAGGGCTGCCGCCGCGATATGCTCTGACTTGGCATGCGTTTGAACCGCATACCATAGGCTCTGCTCTCGCCAATCCTCCTCAAACTGTAATCGATCGCCCATCACGTCTTTGTTGTCCTGCCCAAAAATCGACTCACGATCTTCAGCAGCATGCCTCCCCGGCGACGCCAGTTGCCAAGACGCACCACCCGGTCGCGGAAAAACTCTGCATGTCCCGATGTGTCTTGTGCCGCAATTTGCTTGAGCTTTTCAAGGCGCAGAGTTCCGCTCTCAAGGTGGGGAGTTAATTCACCTCCAATAAAGCCGGCGGCGAGCTTCTTGAGTTCGGTAATGGCATTAAAGTGCTCGCGCCGGTCCCCGGGAATATTGCAAGGCTTTACCGCCCCGAGGTTACGGAGAAACCGTAAACCCTGACTCGCCGATCCCTTTGAGATACCCAGCCGCGCAACAATCACATCAAGCGGAAGCGCATCGGGGGAAATAAAAAGCAGCCCGTAAATCTCGCCGACCGACTTTGGCAGACCCAGCACCCGGACCGCATGCACAAAAAGCTCTATGACCTCAAGCTGTATAGCTGCCAGTTGCTCTTCCTTGGAAATCGCAGCACCGTCAGCATGAATGCTGACTCGCTCACGGGCGGCGGATCGGGCTTCTGAGGTCATCCTAGGGAGCAAATAAACTAGAGCAAAAGGCAGTTTGTTCAATTAATATTGAACAAACTTCTTTTAGCTAAGCCCCATTAAATTACTGGATATGAAAAATATAAACGTGCCGGCTTCATTTCAGCACTCCTATTTCGCCTCACAAGTAATTGATAATCAATTATCAATCCAAAATACCAGCTTCTCCCTGAGTAATGCACTGTCCTTTACCCTGAACTTCTCAGAGGCGACAAGATGCACTCCCTGCCCATCATTGCCGGTAACGCGCAAGTGCAAGGGAGTCTCGCCGCTGTTCTCAGCGACAATTAACCGGATTTTACACAGGTCATCCGAGGTATGCTCTCCGCTGCGTAAAGAAAGAATCAAGGCAGGGGCTTCACCGCCACTGCCATTATGCCGGGGCACTCCTTTATTGATATTAGGCTGAGGCGCAGGGTTCCCCTCTGCCATTGGTTTTTCAAGCGTCCTCATCCGCTCAGCCGTTAACCGCTTGGAATCTGAAATAGAATCCAATTCCACCTTTGCCGTCAGGGTCACCACCTTTCCCACCTCCAACAGGTCAGTGGACTTCTCAAACACCTCACTCCACACCATCACCTCAGTCTGACCGGTAAACTCCTCGAAAGTAAGGATGGCAAAAGGCTTGCCGGCCTTCTTGGTAAAACGCTTATCGACCGCCGCGATACGGCCCGCGAAATCATATTTGCGAGATTCCTTCAGCTCCTGCAAGTCAGATAAACGTCGATATTTTCCGGAGGCAATCACCGAGCGATAAGCATCAAGAGGATGACCTGTCACATAAAATCCCAGGAGTTCACGTTCGGCAGAAAGGATCTCATCTTTACTCCAGGGAACATAGGGCAAGTCCCCGGAACTCAAGGAAGGCTCGGGTGCTGCACCAAAATCAGCATCATCGCCAAACAACGAGACCTGGCCAGCAAGGCGATCCTTCTGTGCACTGGAAGCCGCCGCCATGATGTTCTCCAGACGGGAAAAAAGCCGAGGCCGCTCTTCACCAAAAAAATCAAATGCCCCTGCTCGAACCAGGGACTCCATGTTCTTCTTGTTTACTGTTTTAGAATCAAGACGCTTGGCAAAGTCCTCGGCATCTTTGAAATCCCCATCGGATACCCGTTCACTAATAGCGGTTTCCATCGCGGCAGTGCCCACATTCTTGACCGCTGCCAAGCCGAAGCGGATGGCTTTTGATTCCTGCCCGCTTGCACAATCCGGAGCAAACTTAAGCTGGCTGCTATTGATATCAGGGGGAAGCACCTTAATTCCCATGTTTTTACACTCCTCAACAAACACGGAAATCTTGTCGGTATTATTGATCTCGTTGGAAAGCAAGGCCGCCATGAACTCGACGGGATAATTGGCTTTCAGGTATGCTGTCTGGTAGCTGATGAGTCCGTATGCCGCCGAATGTGACTTGTTAAAACCATAGCCTGCAAACTTTTCCAGCAAATCAAAAATGCCATTTGCCTGTCCCTCAGGAATCTTGTTTTCCCTCGCGCAACCGCTGACAAAAATATCACGTTGCCGGGCCATTTCCTCAGGATCTTTCTTTCCCATTGCCCGCCGCAGCAGATCAGCATCCCCAAGACTGTAACCGGCAAGCAGGTTAGCCGCTTTCTGCACCTGTTCCTGGTAAATTAAAATACCATGGGTCTCCTTTGAAACTTCCTCAAGAAGGGGGTGTTCATACTTCACTTTCTTCTTGCCCTTCTTCCTGTCGATAAATTCGGGAATGAGATCCATCGGTCCCGGGCGATACAGCGCAATGAGGGCAATGATATCCTCGATGCTATCCACGCCAAATTGCTTGCACAGGGCAACCATGCCGCCGCTTTCCAGCTGGAAAACGCCACATGTCTCACCCGCATTGAGGAGCTTGTAAGTCATCTCATCCTCAAGGGAAATCCCGGCGATCTCAAAATCCGGCGATTGTTGGTTAATAAGGGAAACCGCATCCTGAATAACAGTCAGGGTCTTGAGCCCCAGGAAGTCCATTTTTAGCATCCCTAACTCGGTCAGGGGCTTCATTGCATATTGGGTGACCACCTCATTATCATTGCCCCGCGTAAGGGGCACATGCTCATCAAGGTCACAGTCACCAATCACAACACCCGCCGCATGAATCCCGACACCCCGTGTCAATCCCTCCAATTTGACAGCAGTCTCCCATAATTGCGCCGTTGCAGGCTCAGTATCGATCGCCTTCTTCAAATCCGCGTTCTTCCGCCTTGCCCCGGCAAGTGTAATGCCAAGTTCCGCAGGAATCATCTTGGCCAACCGGTCTGCATCCCCATAGCTCCATCCAAGCACGCGCCCAACATCGCGCACCACGCTCTTTGCCCCGAGCGTCCCGAAGGTAATGATGTGCGAAACCCGACGTTCCCCGTATTTATCGCGCACATATTCAATGACTTCAGGCCGCCGGGTCTGGCAAAAGTCGACATCAACATCTGGCGGGCTCACCCGTTCGGGATTGAGGAAACGTTCAAAAATCAGCCCGAACCGGATCGGATCAAGGTCAGTAATCCCCAAACAATAGGCCACCAGGGAGCCGGCAGCCGAGCCACGACCCGGCCCTACAGGAATATCGTTGTCCCTTGCCCACTTGATAAAGTCCCAAGTAATCAGGAAGTAAGAAACAAACCCCATGCGCTCCATGATTCCTAGCTCGTAATCGAGTCGCTTGCGCAATTCGGCATCACTGCTAACCCGCTCTTCGCCATAACGCTCAGTCAGGCCTTCCTCACAAAGGTTTCGGAAATAATCCTCTCTGGAGGTTTCACCCGGCAAGTCATACTCCGGGTAACGCTCCGAACTGGTAGCATCCAGTTGCATCTCAAACTCAACCTTCTCGGCAATTTCCAGAGTATTGTCACAGGCCGCCGGAATTTCCCTGAATAACTGCCGCATCTCCCTGGCGGTCTTGAAATAAACCTCCGGCGAATAACGCATTCGGTTCTCATCAAGCACCATACTGTTGGTGCCGATGCAGATAAGGGCGTCGTGTGCCTCATGGTCCGACTTTTCGAGGAAGTGGACATCATTTGCAGCGACCGGCTGCAACCCAAACTCGCTACAGAATTCCAGTAGCTGACGATTGCATTTCTGCTGTTGCTGCATGCCGTGATCATGCATTTCAAGGTAGAAATCCTCCTTGCCGTAAATATCAACAAACTCACCAAGTTTCTCGCGGGCAATCTCAACCTGCTCCTGTTGAATCCAGTAATTGATTTCCCCGTTGATGCAGCCGCTAAGACAAATGATTCCACTGGAGTATTTATCCAGGGCTTCTTTATCAACGCGTGGCTTATAATACTGACCATCAAGATGAGCTGATGAAACAAGTTTTACCAGGTTCTCGTACCCACGCTGATCTCGTGCAAGCAGTGTAAGATGATGCGCATTTGGCAAGCCCGGAACCTTTTTTTTATGCTGCATGGATCCGGGAGCCTGGTACACCTCGCAACCAATGATCGGCTTTACCCCCGCCTTGACTGCATTCTTGTAAAAATCAATCGCGCCATAAAGATTGCCATGATCCGTCATTGCAACGGCAGGCATCTTGCACCGATTGACCTTTTTCATCAGTGCGGTCGGACGCACGGCACCATCGAGTGTCGAATACTCGGTGTGGAGATGAAGATGGACAAAAGAATCAGGCATAGAAGGGCCAAGGCACCGCACCTCTCAAAAGGTGACAATAGATACCCCTATCTACTCTACTAAATAGGCAGTGCAGAAGGTTCAAGAACCTTTGTTGGGAAGAGATGATTTTTTATCTTCGGCGCTCCAAAACAATGACCATCAATGCTCTTTGTGGCATCCTCTGCAAAAGCAGCCTGATTGGGCCTCAATAATGACTCAAAGACAAATCACTGCTAAATAACAGGTCTGTTGACCCGGAAATGCCAAAAGAAAGGCCTTAACTCGGAATCTTTAGCTATTCCTGCAAAATTTATTTTCGGTTTGGCACAGGATTCGCTGTATAATGTCTACAAAGAACACAATCCACACGCATTCGGCGTAATTGGTGGACCGCCACAAAAAGAACTCTTACACATAGAAAAATGAAAAAAATCGAAGCAATCATCAAACCGTTCAAGCTGGAAGACGTTAAAGAAGCACTTTCCGAAATAGGCATTCAGGGAATGACTGTCACTGAAGTGAAGGGCTTCGGACGCCAAAAAGGCCATACCGAAATTTATCGGGGCAGTGAATATACCGTTGATTTCCTTCCTAAAGTGAAGCTTGAGATCGTAGTGGATGATGCTCAGGCAGGGGAAGTCGTCGATAAAATCGTCGATACGGCCAACACCGGAAAAATAGGGGACGGCAAGGTATTCGTCTCACCAGTTGAAGAGGCAGTCCGCATCCGCACGGGTGAAAAGGGCGCCGAGGCCGTTTCTGTCAGTTAAACTGGAAGAGGGCCTTAACTGCATACATTCTAAGAAAGCGCCGCCGGCACAACCGGGTGGCGCTTTTTTTTGCACCCATCCTGTTTACAGCTATTAATGCTACTCTCCTAAAAAACCAGGACTACCCTTGCCCTTTATCTGATTTCCCTGTTCCCATTAAGCGATAAACCCGCACCACATGCAAATCCCGACAGATTTTCCTGATCCACCTGACCATAAGACCATCACCGCACTTGCCGGGAAGATGCTTGTTGCCAGGGGCAAAGGATTGCCGCAACACGGTGAACCCTGGCACCTCGTCCAGGTAACCGAACCCACAGAGACGGGAATTGTCGATGAGTTACCCATACTGGCATTTGAAATCCTGTTCCTTACTCCGGGAAAACGAGAGAGCGGCACTTACATTTTTACCGATGCGGAAAACGAACTGATTGGCGCTATGTCTTGCACCACCTTCATTAGTCCAACGGGAGCCACCTGCATGAAGTCAGTATTCTCCAATGTTAATGAGCCTTCGAAAGATCCTGACCGGAATGTTGAGGACGATCACTGAGCAGGGAAAACTTGAGCCTGCTCATGTTTCATAAATGCAAAGGCAGTTTTACTTTGCTACCAGGCTTTCCTGATTAATTCGCCGGTTCCTTGCCTCGGAAATTGAGTCCATATGGCTTTGACAACGAACCCCTTATCTTCCTGCTGCTCAGAGTATAGAAGCCCGGTCGTGGTCACGTCTTACCCAATCACGCGCCGCACCAGGCAATACCACTGTGGGCTACCGTTCCGCGACCCCGTTTCGCCGGCAAACAGCCAGCTCTATCGCCTTGAGGCACCGGGTTAACCAATTATCTCCTAGGGCTCTGGGTCAACGGCACTTTCATATTCAAGGTCCACAGCGAGCTTATCGACTTCCTTTAGGAGATAACCAAGGGCATTGGTGAATATTCTCGAATGCTGTATTGCTGGAGCATCACCACCCTGCAGAATTTCCCGGCTCAGAGAAGCATTCATACTCTGCACTGAGCGCATCGAGGCATTCATATAGTGGCGTAACCTTTCCGAACGCACAGGTGACACCTGTTCAGCAAGGCCAATTAAGCCAACGCCACGCACTTTCACTTTGCCGTCAACGCCAACATACGCCCCGGTAACAACGTGGGCAATGCCCGCAGCATTGTGCACCAAATCAATGTGGCTAAGACCGCTGAATGATGCAGGCAGGTTCCTGCCCTTGTTGACCTCCCCAGGGTTCCGCGCCTCAGGGTGTGCTTCCACGAACTGGCCAATGCCCGTGAAAATATTTTTAATAGCCTCATTAACCGGTAATTTCTCATACCGCTCCCTGGCATTATCAGCAACGCCCACTTTCCATTCAGCAAGTTGCTCGGCAAGTTGACGAATTAGATGATCACAACAACTTACCAGAAAAGCACCCCTGCGCTCAGCGTTCTTGGTCCTGCCGGCAGCATAGTCAATATGTGTACGCTTCCCGCGCGAAGCAAGACCGGACGCTTCTCCCCAGAGGAGGAACTCAATGACATGATAGCCCGTGGTAATACCGTCGCGACCATTCAGCTTCTCAAGAGACTCGGGGCTCAAATCAGGAAACTGCTCAGGATTACAGATGATTCCAGATTCCGGATGCCCCTCAACATAATCGATATAGCCGGGGTTAATCGGCCAGCTGTTTATTGCCACGGCATTACCTGCATGGGAATACAGGGCTTCCGTCTGCAGGTAAGGAAGACGAGCTTGAACCCAACTCTTCTTTGCTGAGTCATGATGATCCTGAGTTGGCTCGGCAACCAGAGTTTTTACCTGCTTGCGAAGCTCAATCGCCCTTAAAAGTGAACCCGTGTAGCTTGCTTCAATAATCCGCCCATAAGTTTTAATCGCCATGAGCTTTGCCTGCTCAAAACTCTTTGGTTCAAGAACCTTATGCTCCTGGTCTGCAACGATATCGGCATTAACCTCTCCCCTTAAAAACCAAAAGGAAACCACGGAAAATACCGCCACGGAAAAACCCAGAAAAACGCGACTATCATGAACTTTCATCTTACAGTGGATACAATATGCCGAAGATTGCGCATGTGCATCCCTGAGTTTTTGATCCAATTCCGCTTGCCCTGCGCAATCTTCACGGCACTGACGCTTTCCGCGGCATGCTCCGGAAAGCGTCAGTCACCCGCCACGAATACCAAGACGCACTCACAAGAGTGGCACACGCTCCTAGACGGGAAATCGCTTTCAGGGTGGCAGAGACTGGATTTTGAAGGCTCCGGTGGAAGGATCGAGGCAAGCAATAACAGCATCCTCTTCAGCCCCGGGAATCCGCTGACGGCAATGGTTGTTTCGGACAGGAGCCTGATGCCGCCAGCGGAGGAATACGAGATCATCCTGCGGGCAAGAAAGATGGACGGGCGTGACTTTTTTTGTGCCCTGACGTTCCCGGTACCCGCGCAATCCGCCTGTTGCACCTTCGTCGCCGGTGGATGGGGTGGGGGAGTTACCGGCATATCCAACATTGACAACCTTGATGCCAACAGGAACACCACGCGAAGCTCACTCCGTTATGAAACCGGAAAATGGTATGACCTGAAGGTTGAGGTCAAGCGTGAGCGCATTCGCTGCTGGGTCGACCAGCGTATCGTTGTGAACACCTTGATAGCGGATAAGATAATATCCATGCGCCCCGGCGACATCGAGCAGTGCCAGCCATTTGGCATAGCCAGTTTTGCCACTACATCGGAATTTAAATCCCTGCGGGTGCGTGCATTACCGCCAGAGAAATAGGGTTAGCGCTGGATTTTGCACTGTTGGCAGGTCTGCGCTAACTGTTTAGCCCATGGGTAGCAGTAAAAAGACATTAACGCGCCAAGGCCTGCGTCGTATTATATTCGATCACAATACCCGGAGCTCAAAGGCCTTCGATGTCATCCTGCTGATCGTCATTGGTCTCGCCGTGGTGGTCGCCATGCTGGAAAGCGTCGATGTGATAAGCCGCAAACACGGGCAAATGCTGCGCACAGCAGAATGGATATTCACCATCCTGTTCATGCTTGAATACAGCGCAAGGCTCTACTGTTCCAATTCTCCACTGAAATATGCACTGAGCCCCTTTGGTGTCATCGATCTTCTAGGGTGGATTCCCCTGTGGCTGACACTGCTCATAGACCACGATGCAGCACATTACCTGACGGTTATCAGGATGCTACGAATGCTGCGGGTTTTCAGGATCCTTAGCTTGAGGATGATGACCAATATGAGGAGGAAGCTCAAGCTGTCCTTAAATGCAGCCCGGCCGGCCATCCTCTCCTTCATGCTCTTCGTAGTCATCCTGGTGACTATCCTTGGTTCACTGATGTATATCATCGAGGGAACCCAAAACCCGGACTTCAGCAGCATTCCCACCAGTATCTACTGGGCAATCAGCTCCATCACCACTGTGGGATTTGGCGATATTACCCCCATTACGCCACTGGGAAAAATCATCGCCAGCATCATGATGCTGATCGGCTATGCCATTATCGCCGTACCGACAGGCATCGTGGTTGCCGCAATGAATGACACCAGTGAAGCGCCTCCGGAAAGTGGCAGAGCCTGCCCGGAATGCGGGCGCGATTATAGTGATAATACCGAGCACTGCGAGAATTGTAGCGGGAAACTTGAAGAGGATCCTGCCAACGAAAATCCCTGAAAAATCAGAGCGTTTTCAGGTAAGCGTGCAAATCGGCAAGTTGATTGAGGTCAAGGCCGAGGAGCAACCCTTTCGGCATGAGTGATCCTATCCAGTCAGCCTGTCCGACAATTTGCGTTTCGTCCAGCCTTACCGTCGTGCCGGGCCCAGTCCGGACAATCACTCCGTCTGCCGACGTAAACGCAATGCGCCCAATGTGTTTTTTGCCATTCTTCATGGTAAATTCACTGACGCGATAAGCCGGTGGCACATCGGCATCCGGCATAGCTATCGCCTTGAAGAGGTCAACCGGGGAAAGCCTCCTGGCGGCACCAGAAAGATCAGGCCCAAGTGCGTTTGCTGACTGGTGACAGGCTGCGCAGGCTCGTAACGCAAAAAGTTTCCTTCCACGGGCAGAATCTCCGGATTTCCAATCCACTTTGCCAAAAACTGTTGGCCAATCATCTTGTTGCTTACCATTGCCTAGGCCAACGGCAAGGGCAGCGGCAGGATGATCAGCAACCAACCATTCTTCAGCAGCCTTGCGGTCATTAAAGGTCTTCCCTGCCGCTCGTCCAATCAGTGGAAGGGTCACCTCTTGCGCGGAGGCCCGGAAAAGGGCAATCAGCTCGTCTGTGCCGTTCCCAGTCCCGTTGACGAGGATTACGGTGGGGGATAATTTACCAAGGCCCTGCACGGCAGTCCTGCTCACCTTCTCACGGGGAGAAGTGGCAGCATCCAGCAAGAGCTTACGGTCACTCTCCGTTGGCGCACGCGCCAGAAGCTTTACACACTCATCCCTTAAGCCCGGATAGTTCGCCAAACGGCGAAGAACAGGAAAGGTAATACCCGCCTCCATGTTTTCAAACAAGCCAATCACATCCTCTCCCCAGCCGGCTCCAGGCATCGATTGGACAGCAGCAAAAAAAACCTCCGCAGCTTGATCCGAATGAGGCCGTGGGAAGGAAGTCGCAATACCCGCATGATTGGGTCGAGCAAACCCGTCGCAGCGGATCAGCTCTCTATAAAGGGGCGATCTTTTGGCAATCCGGGCAACAACTTCATTGAGCCGGTCAATATAGGTCTGTTTGGTGCGCATCTGAAGACCGGCCGTTTTCTCATCCAGGGCGACAATTGCAGCCGCGACGCGTTGCACCTGCTCACCCGTAATAGGTGCATTGATGCAGGCAAGGCAGCAGAGGTAATGAAAATCATCCTCTACAGGAGTTTTTGTCGTGATGGCATCCAAAATCCTGCCGGTAGTGATAGGATGGGGATCACTCAACATGGCAGAAAGGCGGGCCGCCTCACGTCTTTCATCGTGATCAAGCGAGTGCAGCAGGGCCCGCGGTGAATTGCGGCACAGGGTCAGTAATTCCACATGCTCCTGCTCGAATATTTCTTTGTCTGCCAGCTCATAACCTGAAAAAGCCTCGTGACTGGGCTTATTAAGATTCCAGTCACCCAAGCCCCTCATCATCATGCGCAAAATCTTCATGCGCTTTTCAAGGGGCGCAGTGAGCATCATGCGGTCCATTTCAACTGCCACGAGCCGTATCGCTGCAGCATTGAACCCTTCCACGTTAAAGCCGCGATTTCCAAGAAGAGCGAGGGAGTCGTCGGCTGCAGAGGGATCCACCCGCATCTCACCGGTGGCCACCTTGCCAACGGGCAGGGAACGTGCATCTTTCAATGGCTGCTTAGCCCGGATATGGTATACCGACCCTGTCGTTCCACGACCGCCTACTGCCACAAAAAGTGACCCGTCCGGTGCCAGTTCAATATCCGTAGGGGCAAAGCCGAAAATCCCCGTCGATTCCAGAAAAACGTTGGCTCTATGATCCTTTAATTCTTCGAGATCGGCATCCGGATGTGTGCAATAAACCTTGCCGAAAGTCCAGTCACAATAAAACACCGCGTCCCTGTATTCCGGCGGGAAGGCTGTGTGACGGTAAACGGCCACCCCGGTTGGCGATCCCCGGCCGACATTTACCAAGGGCTTAACACTGTCAAAATAATAATCCGGCCGCTTCCATCCACGCTTCCACCCAGGCAAACGCCAACCATGATGCGCACCCAGTTGCACCCGATACAGGCGGGTTGGCGAATACCAGGGAAGCAAAAACTCGCGTTCACAATCACTGTCATAGGTGTAAATCTCGCCCTTGCTGTCAAAATCAAAGTCATAGGGATTACGAAATCCGTGACTAAGCACCACAGGATCTTTGAGCTCCGCAGAATAGCGAACCAGCGCACCGCCCTCAATCCAACCTGATTTTCCATCAGCAATCCCGCTGTGCCCCCTGAAGTTCGCATCATTACCCCCAATCAGATATACCCGTCCCTGAGTATCTTTGCGGATGGCGTGTAGCCCATGCTCTCCACCTCGAAACTGGGCAATTTTCTCCGGGCTCGGATCAAATTTCCCGTTCCCGCCAGGATCAGTATAACGGTTGAAACTTCCACCCTCACTGGTCAACAGGGTTTGCCCGTCGAGAAATAACATCCCCATCGCCCCTGAACTTGATTTTGCAATCAGGACATCACTTTCCGCACGCCCGTCACCATCTTCATCAATCAGCCACTTGATATATCCACGCGATGAAATCACAACCCTCCCGGATGGGTCAATGGTCATTGAGTAGACATCGGGGGCAATTGCCTGATCTGCAAAAAGGGTAATTTCAAACCCGGGTGCAATACGCAACCCCAACTGAGGAAATTCCTCAAGCTGCCCATTGGCAATCCCGGAGCAAACCGTGAGCACCGTTATCAATCGATACCACATCAATTGAAAGGCTAGACCATCTCACCGTCAGGTCGAGACTCAATGCATCGGATAATACCAATTAAGCCTGCTTATACCCTCACACCAGCCAAGGCTCTGAGGACAAGGCGCCTTTCGCTCTCTTGTGCCCGCCACCTGTCATGGCCATCCAGCCACAAATCATGCGCAACATCTCCCCGGTGCTTTTTTCTCCACTGGCTGTATCCGTCAGGATTCGGGCCAGTGTCTTATCATGTGCAAGAATCTCCTCGGCCAGCTTCCGCAATTCCACATCCTCAGCCTCCGGATAAATCCACTCTGCAGGATCATCTTCAGGGTCAAGGTTCCCGTCACTTAATATTTTAAACGCCTCTAATTGATATTCTTCATCTGGTGAGTGGTGACGGGAATCAGACATTGTGTGGTTTCTGCTGGTGTGTGGTTTTAGTAATGACGGTTAATTCTCTTTTTCTCCTCTAGGCGGGGCAGCTTCTTGCAGGAAAGGCGAGCGTTTCTCGACATATCCCCTGATGGCATCAATGAGCAGATGGTTTGCTGTCTCGGCCGCATTTTTCCCAAACATCCCTGTTTCGGTCATACGCTCGAGATGCTCCCGCACCGTCTCCGTCACTGACACCGTCAGTTGAACAGAGGAAATCGCATTTTTTTGCCTTGGCATCCAGATTTAAATTCATTAAAAATGGCATTCTTTTCTATCATTTGCAAATTTTTATTTTGAGAATTATAGCAATTCTGATTTGATAAGAACTTCGGGCTATTTTCCCTTATCTTTTGAGATTTTCAGGAAATGTGGTGCAGAGGGAGGCTCCGGAGGGGCTCCTCCGAGGCTGCTCAAAAGGAGAAAAATCGCGATTTATTCACTGTTTGTTGCCGGTGCATTTCGATATCCCGCAACACCGGAAGAAAACCGGGCAACCCGTGCTCAATGGGTCTCTTGAATCCTCCACCGTGGGATTCCGAGCTTGCACACAAACCGTTAACAATAAGCTTGGCTGCTCAAATCCAGCAATGTGCCTTCCGGTAATGCTTAGCCCTGTCCGGCCACCCCGGAAAATTCACCCGATAACCTAGAAATCGTATTTTTTATCGGGATTGTCCAGGTTGTCATAACGGTTTGATTTAGCATCCGTCTCTAGGACAAGCTTGGCATCGGGAAGCGCCTTGCGCAATTTACTCAGGCCTTCCGCGGTGATCTTGGTTTTCCATGTATACAGGGATTTCAGCTTACGATGTTTGGCTAGGATTGGAAGAACGCCATCACCAACTCCTGTCCCATACAGGTTGAGGTATTCCAGTGAACGCAACCCGGATAGATGCTCAATGCCCTTATCCGTAATCTGGGTGCGGCTCAGGTTAAGGTGAGTCAGTCGTGCAAGCTTTCCAATATGCTTAAGTCCCTCGTCCGTCACCTTCGTACGACTGAGGTCCACCTCCACGACATTCGGCGCAATATGCAAGATCTGTTCGATTTCCTTGTCCGTTGTCTTGTGATAAGTTGAGATCCACTCCACGACAAGCTGCTGAGGTAGATTCACCGCAAGCTGACTGACCGTTGCACCAAGCCCCTCCAGATGGGAAACCCCATCAGCATTTGGTTCACGCATTGGCATCGCCCTCACCTTGGCAACGTCAAGGTCAGCAGCTATCTTTCCAAGTCCTCCGCCGCTGCCGGAACTGAACCGGGCGCCATCATCAATCCACTTCTTGATAAGGGCAATCTCCTTGGGGGATAAGGGACCACCGTCATCCGTGGGCGGCATCAGTTCATCATCGGTCTTAGGCAGTGAAACCCGGATAAAAAACTCACTGCTGGAAGCATCCCCGGGTTCAAGAACTCCCCCCGCCCGAATTCCGCCGGGCGTATCAAGGGCAAGGCCGGCCTTGGGCTTCTTGTCACTCTCCTTCTTTTTAGCGGTGTGGCATGAATTGCATTTGGAAGAGAGAATCGGCGCTATTTGTTTCTTGTAATCAACGACCTGCCCGAAGGACACGGTGGCGGCAAGAAAGAAAAGGAGTGGAAAAATGAACTTTTTACTCATCATCACCATTTTTATATACAAAACGGGGGACACCCCATCGCGTGTCCCCCGTTAGCTTGATAATGTATTATGCGAAAACCTCTTTAACGGGCTTGGCCTCATCGCCAATGGTGAAAGGTCTTCCTGAAGGTGATGTCACAACCCGCTCAGTCGGCAAGCCCAAGGCATGACCGATAGTGGCATTAAACATGCCCGGGGTCACGATCCCCTCTTTAACGGTATGCGCTTTGCGGTCCGTTTCACCATGGACAAAGCCGCCTTTCACACCGCCACCCGCCATCAGGGCACTGAAGGCACGTGGGAAATGGTCCCTGCCGGTGTTGCCGTTAATATCTGGCGTGCGTCCAAACTCGGTGCCCAGCACAACCAGGGTGCTGTCCAGCATGCCGCGTCGCTCAAGGTCGGAAATCAGGCCGGCAAGGCCCTGGTCAAGAATCTGGCAACGAGCCTCTACAGAAACAAAGTTGTCATTGTGGGTATCCCAGCCGCCAAGGTTCACCTCGACAAAGCGCACCTGGTGCTCTACCAGGCGGCGCGCAAGCAGGCAGCCCTGCCCGAAACCGTTGTTGCCGTAGAAGTCACGCACCTTGCTATCCTCATGCTTAATGTCAAAGGCCTTCAAGTCCTCACTGGTCATGAGCTTGATCGCCTCATCATAAAGGCCGTGGTATGTCTTGATCTGCTTCTGCTTAAAGCGCCCGTGGAAATCTGAATTCATCTTGTCAGCCAATGAAAGCCGGCGACCGAACTCCCCCTCACTTACAGAGTGGGCGCGCGTGGAATCCTTCAGGCCTGAATTGGCATTGCCGAGGGGCACTCCTCCGTATTTTGCACCCATAAAGCCCCCGGTCGCATTCTCCGAGGAACCACCAATAGCGACAAACCCCGGAATGGTTGTGTTGCGGCGACCCGAAAGGCGCATGACCCAAGCACCAAGTG
>JAAESJ010000394.1 GCA_024229495.1 Verrucomicrobiaceae bacterium
CCACATCATCAATTCGGCTGAAATCCGGCATCAGCGTGATCACGAAGCCTCGTACAGCTACCATGTTCTGAACGAACAGGCGCTGCACGAGAGCAATTTGATCAGGGCTGGTCATGAGAACTATGCGTTGGGGACTGGGAAACTTAGCAAAGATAATCGAACAAATGATCGACGTCATTGCTCTCCGCACCCTTTGTGCCAGATTGCCACCGAATACGTTGCCCATTACAAAATCGCAGCAACTTTACACCACCCCACAGCGCACAAGGGCACAAGGGCGCAAGGGCGGGTGGCTGGTGGTTCAGTGGTTCAGTGGTTCAGTGGTTCAGTGGTTCAGGGTTGGGGGACGGAAAAATCCGGTGTGAAATTGGCTTAGAAAAGAAACTGAACTGCCTTGCGAGAGCCTTAATTGAAACTTGCGAAAATTTATTTAGGATATCTTAAATAAACACTTGCACAGGTTTCGCAGCATGGGTTATCGTGTCTCTTCGTGAGGCTGAATCGAGCGTATCGTAGCCTCTTTGCCAGAGACGGGGGGTGGCACCTTCGGTGAAGCAACTCGCAAACATACCGCGCCTAGAGTCGGCAATTGAGTCGGATCAGCAAGAGTAGCCCGCATGGCAATGGGCTTGAGCAGATGAGGTGAAATTCCTCCAAGAAACATTCCGCATACAGCCTCAAATCGAGTGGGTAGTCATTACCCTCTCCGGCTGTGTTTTTCACGTGGATCGTTAACGGAGTCGGACATTTCAACGGTCCACGTTAACTAACACATGAAACAACATATTCATAAAAACAGCAGGCAGAGAGTCGCTTATTCACTCTCTGAGTTCGCCGACATGTTCGGCCACAGCAGGGACTGGGCATACCGCCTGGTCAAAGACGGTAAAGTCCAAGTCATTCAAGGCTATGGGAAGATGATGATCCCTCGCAGCGAGGCCGATCGCTTGTGCTCCCTGCAAAACAAAGAGGAAAGGAGCTAAACCACGATGATCATACATAACCAAATCCTATTCAATCCGTCACTGGATCTCGAGCCAGAATACACCCCACCCTACGACGGGATTCACAAATCCCTCTTCGCATTCACCACAAGGTGTGCGGAGGAAGGGCTCTCCAAGGAGGAGACTAAAAGGAGACTCGAAGCGGGCATAGCTAAGCACGCCTTGCGAAGAGAGCTCGACCCACATGAAATCCCAGACGCGATTCGAGATGGATACAACAAAGTATTCAACCTTGATGAATCACCAAGAGTTGAAAAAACAGAAAGGTATCACAAAGGGGAAGCGGAAGACGCTCACGAACAACAAGACTGCCTGGAGGATGACCTTAGGAACATGTCACCTATGCCTCCCCCAGCGTCTACCATGGAAGCACTGAAGGAACTTTTTGAGCCCGATGAACTGCTAAACCTTGGCTCATCTAAGACACGGACATTCACGGCAAAACTTTCGGAATGGTCCAACTGTAGCGTGCTCACATCCATGCCTTACATGGTTCCTAATCCCATGACAGCGCGCAGGGGGATGACTAAATCTGGGGTTCCCAACCGACCCAGAACTCAATCCAACACGGGCCCCCGCAAATGGGTCATTGTTGAGTTCGATAAGCCTCCAATAGAATGGCAACCCTCGCTCATTATGGAGCTCACTGATATCTCAGGGCAATTACCTACCTTGGTGCTGTGGTCGGGAAACAAGAGCCTCCACGCATGGTGGGCAATCAGGGATGCGGATCCTGAAACGGTTCACAGTTTCGAAATGGAGGCCGTTAGATTAGGGGCAGATCCCGTGTTCTGCGGGGAAAATTCCCGCCACCAATTAGTGCGGACGCCCATGGCGATTCGGGAAGATAACAAGAAGGTGCAGGAAGTCCTCTTCTGGAACCCTGAGTGCGGAAAGGAGATCAAATAATGAAGGCTATCAAAGAAAAAAATAAGGTTATTGCTGAAATTATTGAGGAATTCTCGCACCCAGATTTTCTTGTCTGCGTTCAAAAATCAGAACGTTTCGAATGCGTAAGCCTCCCGCATTCAGACATGACTCAACTAAGAGTTAAGGCCACTCTCGGCACCCTGATTAACAATCGACTGCTGGAGTATTCTAGAAAAAATGGCACAGAGATAACCATTAAAAATGGACGACGCTTAGCAATCATCCAAACAATCCTGCAGAGAGTAATGACATACAACATCGTGGATGAGGCCTTCGACAAGGTGTCAGGATGGCCTAAAGGCATCGTTGAATATGGGCAGCAGAAGTTTCTGGTTCGGAATAAAATCGAACCCGTTGACCCAAGATCCGGAAGCTGGGATGAACTCAGAAAACTCTTCGAAACAGGATTCGGCCGTGATACCGATGAGCACGGCGAGGAGCAACTTCACGCCTTCTACTCTCTGGTGCGGGCGAAACTTCTGCAGATGCGTGGCGGGGTTTCCGATCGCGGTTCGTGCCCTATGCTGGTTTTGGTTGGCAGGGAAAATACAGGGAAAACCCTCATCGGTTTCCTTCTGAGCCTTCTGCTGGGACAGGTTGAGAATCCTATCGATCCCTCTGCAGAGATAAACGGGTGGACAGACGCACTGCTCTCCTCACCCGTGCTCTTCTACGACGAAGCCTCAAGAGAGGATTACTCTTTCTCTGAAGGGTTTTCGCGCGGAAAAAATGCCGAGAACTACAAGCGAATGGAATACACCACTTGCGCCACAATCGCGACACGAGGAAAGTCTGCCAAGGCGGTCCCCGCCGTGTGGCTCACGATCCGGTCCCTGAACCCTGATTCCCGAGCCGCCCTCCTCCAAACTCCATCCCCTAACGAAAACGGGATGTCGGACAAGCTGATCCTGGTTAATTTCCATGCTGCCACTGTCCCACTGGCAGGCAAAGAGGACCCAGACTCAAAGCGCAAGAGGATGGAAATCCTGCAGCGGGAACTGCCGTGCTGGGCCCACTGGTTGCTCAATGATTTTCCAAAGAGCAGGAACAAGGAATGGATTATGCAGGGCTCAGGACAGGAATACAGGAATCAGGTTCCAGCATTCCATCACCCCGAGGTCATGAAGTTACTTGGCTCCAGTGAAAATGATAACAGCAAGAAGCAGGTCCTGCTCTCCTACCTGAAATACTATCTCAAGTCACAGGAGCCAGAGTTCCGGTCGTCTGATTTGTATGCTGAGGCCCTAGCTGACACGAATCAGGACTGTGGGGATGTCGCCAAAACATTCTGCAAGATATTCAAATCAGCCGAAAGCGTTGGGCGAATCCTAAGCAATATTGCCAATGACCCCAATGACGACACACTCACAGCGGTAAAAAAAGGCAATGTGAGTTACTACACCGTAAAGAAATGAAAAGGTGGGGTTGGTGGGGTAGCCTAATACCGGCGGGGGGGCGCTTTTGGGCTACCTCCCCCCCCTATATTAAAAAAGTGAATATTATCTACTTATCAAACCCCACCACCTCCACCTATAGGGTTTCAATTCTTTCCCCCCCCGCAGGAAGACCCGCTGCTACGCTTGAATCCCTAATAGCTGGTCGCAAATCCACCACTAAAGCCTTACCTTTAGCGATGGCCGCTAAACGTAAATCCAAGAAGGACGCCCTGCTCCCTGCAGCCTTGGAGATGTATCACCAAGGTGCACCCATAACCCGAATCGCTGAGCACCTGAATGTGAACAGGCGCACGGTGCGTCTCTGGCTGGACGATGCGGAAGCAAGTCCCAGCGACAAACACGAGCTAAGGGCAAAAGAAGAGGAGCAGATATGGGAGATTGCACAATCCATGCCCTCCGATGCTGAGGCCTACCAGAGCTATATGGCCTCGATGGGCGCACGCATGATGCGCGATGCAAGGGACGCCATAAGGCCGCCTAAGACCATCAGGGAGCTCGAGCAGCTCGACCGGATCATCCGCCGTAACTTAGGAATCGATGCAAAGGGTAACGGCGGGGGAAGCAGGGTTCAGATCGACGTAAGCATCCTCAATAATGCAAAGAGGCACTGAACCCTTCGCCGGTATAGGGGAAATTTTTTCACATGCCCTCATATATATGGAGGGCTCCCACCCAAAAAACTCCCCTGCCCCCCGTGGCGTGTCCAAGCCCGTAATGTCTCAAACACCCCGAAGTTGAACGGTGCGCCCACACGTTGATGAATATTACCCTTGGGACAGTGTTCCCTGCACCCTGGACAGTGCAAAGTGCACCCTGTTACAGGCTACAGGATGCCGGATTTATGGCCTATTTCAGGGCAACTGTTGTCACTTACTGTTGTCACTAAAGCCAAACGGCTTAGGGATTGCTCCCTAAGCCGTTGAGAATTATGGCTCCTGCGGTTGGATTCGAACCAACGACCTAGTGGTTAACAGCCACCCGCTCTACCGCTGAGCTACGCAGGATTTTTGCCGGGCGGTGAATATGCGTAGTTGTTGGAAAGGGCGCAAGCGGATTATTTCGCGCTGGAGTGAATTTATGGATTGTGTGAGATTACCTTTCAAATCAACGTTCTAGAGCAATGAATCGCCATTTTAAGCCATTATTATTCCTGACGGCAACAATCGCCCTCGCGACACCAGCCGCCGCACAACACAAAACCGTGCCCCTTGAGCTCTTCAAGGCCCACGGGGAACTGGAAGTCACGCTGTGGGCACAATCGCCCATGCTCTTCAATCCCACCAACATGGATGTCGACAAGGACGGGCGTATCTGGGTTGCAGAAGGAGTCAATTACCGGCGCCACGGGGGACGCAAACCCGAAGGTGACCGCATCGTTGTTCTGGAGGACAGCACTGGTGACGGCAAGGCCGACAAGGCTCATACCTTCGTCCAGGAGAAATTCCTCACCGCCCCACTCGGCGTCGCGGTGATAGACAATAAGATCGTGGTTTCAATGACACCGGAGATGGTCATCTACACCGACGTGGACCGGAACCTCAAGTTTGATCCCGATATCGACAATCGTGAAGTGCTCCTCTCAGGATTTAACAGCAAGCAACATGACCACTCACTTCACTCGGTGACCGTCGGGCCTGACGGCAAGTGGTATTGGAACCACGGCAACTGCGGTTCCCAGTTCACCGACAAATCCGGCAAGACCTTCCGCCTGGGAAGCGCCTACCAGATGCGACAGATTGCAGGGCAGGAAAGTGATGACGGACACGTGTGGATCGGTGCAGCTGCCTACCGCATGAACCCGGACGGAACCAACGCCGAGGTGATTGGACACAATTTCCGCAACAGCTATGAGCAAACCATCACCTCCTTCGGCGATGTCTTCCAGAATGACAATGATGATCCCCCCGCATGCCGCACCGCCTTTCTCCTTGAATATGGTAACGCCGGTTTCTGCTCCGCAGACGGCAAGCGCAGCTGGGGATCAGAGCGGCGCCCCGGACAACCCACCGCAATCGCAGAATGGCGACAGGAGGATCCCGGTACAATGCCTGCAGGCGATGTTTATGGCGGCGGCTCACCCACCGGTATCTGTTATTACGAGGGAGGAGCCCTGGGCGGCAATTATGGCAATGGGCTTTTGCTCAGCTGTGAACCCGCTCGCAACACGGTGTTCGGTTACCTGCCTGTTCCTGAAGGAGCGGGATTTAAGCTCGAGCGCTTTAATTTCCTCACCACCAATGCCGAGGAGGAATTTGCAGGCACCGATTTCAAGGGAGGGCGCACCAACAAGGAGGACAAGACCCTGTTCCGCCCCTCAGACGTGGTGGTCGGTGCAGACGGGGCTGTGTATGTGACCGACTGGTATGATGCGCGTGTCGGCGGCCACGCCGATCACGACAACACGCTCTCCGGAGCAATCTACCGTGTTGCTCCCAAAGGCTTTAAGCCCTCGGTGCCCAAGCTCGAGTTGGAAAGCCTCGCAGGCCAGGTCAATGCCCTCAAGAGCAACGCGGCGAACGTCCGCAACCTCGGCTTCACGCGCCTTAAGGCAAAGGGTGAGGATGCCCTGCCTGCCGTTGAAGCCCTGCTTAAGGAAAGTAAGTCCTATGTGGCCGCACGTGCCGTATTCCTGCTGCCACACCTCGGCGAAGCCGGGGTAGCCGCTACCAAGAAAGTCCTGGCAGGTGACAATGCACGCCTGCGCCTGGCAGCCCTGCGATCCCTGCGCCGATCCGGCCAGGACATCCTTCCATTGGCAGCCACGCTGGCAAAAGACCCGGATGCCGCCGTAAGGCGCGAGTTGGCAACCTCATTGCGTGACGTTCCCATTGAACAGGCCCGTGATCACATCGTTGAACTTGCCAAGGGATACGACGGGGTCGACCGCACCTACCTGGATGCGCTCGGCATTGGCTGCACCGGAAAGGAAACCAAGGCCTACAACGCCATCGGCAGGGCTATCGGCGATCCCGATCCCGCGAAGTGGTCCAACGCCTTTGCCAACATCGTCTGGAGGCTGCACCCTGAAAAATCCGCACCGATGCTGGCCATGAGGGCAATGGCCGCAGGCATCTCCGATGCCCAGCGAAAAGCCGCCGTGGTTGCCCTCGCCTTCATCTCCTCAAAGGCAGGTGCTGACACCATGCTCACCCTTGCCGAGAAGGGCACAGGCAGGGCCAAGGCCGAAGCCCTTTGGTGGCTGTTGAACAACAAGAATCACCGCTGGAAAGAACACGACATCATCCGTTCACTCACTTCGCGTAATATCTACGACCCCAGGCAGGTCAAGCTTGTCCCTGCCGTGTTACCTCCACCTGTCGAAAAGACCTACAAGCCAATCAAGGAAATCCTGACCCTTAAGGGAGATGCCGCACGCGGCAAAACCGTCGCCGCAAGGTGTTACATGTGCCACCATATCGACGGCACCGGCATCGAATATGGGCCCAACCTCACCGATTACGGCAAGACACAGACCGCTGAGGTCATCGCACAAGCCATCATTAACCCGGGAGCCGACATCTCCCATGGCTACGACAGTCACCAGATCGAGACCAAGGACGGTATCAAGATCCAGGGCCGGTTGCTTTCAGCAGGAGATCCCCTCGTGATACAATCCATGGGAGGGCTTACCCAGACCGTCCCGAAAAGCAGGGTGAAAAGCCAGGGCAAACTCGCAGGATCGCTCATGATGTCAGCAGCCCAGCAGGGGCTCACCGAACAGGACATCGCCGACCTCGTCATCTACCTGAAGTCCATCAAATAATTCCAGTCACACAAATCCATGAAAACATTAGCCACCATCACGACACTTACCCTCAGCCTTGGCCTCATGGCCATTGGTGCCCCTGACAAAAAAGGCGCCTATGCAACCGTCAAGGACGCACAAGAGGATCCCGACTTTGCCATCCAGGGGGAATTTGTAGGCAGTTACACCCAGAGCGAGGGCACTGTATCCAAGGTCGGCATTCAGGTCATCGCGCTGGGCAACGGCAAGTTCAGGGCGGTGGGATTTGAAGGTGGACTTCCGGGGGCTGGCTGGGATAAGGGAGAACGCTCCCAGTCCGAAGCCGACAAGGCTGCAGACGGCACCGTCACGTTCACCGAGGAAGACAGCAAGGCCACGGGGGTCCTGAAGGGAGATGCCCTCACCATCAAGAGCCCTGATGGAAAATCCTTAGGCGTATTAAAACGTATAAACCGTGAAAGCCCCACCCTCGGCCTCAAGCCACCAAAGGGTGCCACCGAGCTGTTTAACGGCACATCCCTTGACCACTGGAAAAAAGGGGCGAGGAAAACCGCTGACGGACTGCTCATGGAAGGGGTCAACTCTGCCCGTAATGACTTCAAGAACTTTACCCTTCACATCGAGTTCCAACTGCCCTACATGCCGAAGGCCCGGGGACAGGGGCGAGGCAACAGCGGCATGTATCTTCTGGGCACTGAAACACAGATGCTCGACTCCTTTGGGCTCTCTGGGCAATCCAATGAGTGTGGCGGCCTCTACAAGTGGAAACGCCCGGACGAGAACATGTGCTACCCTCCCCTTCGCTGGCAGACTTATGATGTTGAATTCCAGGCTGCCGCCAATGGCAATCCCCCGGTCATGAGCGTTAAGCACAACGGGGTAACCATCCACGACAAGGTCAAGTTGAGGAAGAACTCGACCCAGGGTGGAATCCACCTGCAAAATCACAGCAACCCGGTCCGCTATCGAAACATCTGGATCCTGGAGAAATCCTGACCCGGGCAGTATCTCCGCCACCGGGAAGCAACACCCTTCCACCAATGCGCATCCTGATAACCGGGGCCACCGGGCTCATTGGAAATGCATTAACCCCCTACCTGAAAGAGCGAGGCCATGAGGTTCTCTGCCTGACCCGCAACGCAAACCGGCAAGGTGACATAGAGTGGCACCCGGAAGCCGGGAAACTCGACCTCTCCGGTGCCGGGAAACTCGACGGGGTCATCCACCTTGCCGGCGAGAATATTGCCGAAGGCAGATGGACTCCCGGGAAGAAAAAGCGAATCCGCTCCAGCCGGCAAAACGGCACCCGGCTTTTGTGCAATGCCCTCGCCGCCATGCCTGAACCTCCCGAAGTCATCATCTCGGCTTCAGGCATCAACTACTATGAGAAAAGCAATGACGGCAGAATCGACGAAGACTCCCCTGCCGGAACAGGATTTTTATCTGAAGTGTGTCGCGAGTGGGAACAGTCCACTCTGGCGGCCGAACAAGCTGGCATCCGGGTCTGCAAGTTGCGCATCGGCATGGTCCTGACTCCTGCCGGCGGAGCCCTGAAAAAAATGCTGCTTCCCTTTAAACTCGGCCTTGGGGGAAGGGTGGGAAGCGGCAAGCAGAGAACGGGATGGATCACCATTGATGACCTCATTGGCATCATTGACTGCGCACTGGAAGACCGGCGATGGGAGGGGGCAATCAACGCAGTGGCGCAGGAACCCGCAACCAACAGCCACTTCACAAGACACCTGGCAAGTGCCCTGCGACGCCCCGCCATTGTGCCTGTCCCCGCAGTGCTGGTCAGGATACTCTTCGGGGAAATGGTCAACGAGACCTTACTGGCAGACCTCCCTGTTTACTCCAAGCGCCTTGCTGACCTTGGCTACGAGCTGCGCTACCCCAAGATCGCCGGGGCACTTACCCACCTCCTGGGGCAAGCATAAGCAATAGTCATAAGCAAAAAAAATCATTCCTCCCGGGACAAATGGTTTTGACGACGAACGGCGCGCACCCTACGATCATGGATAATAATAAAAACGGGGGTGCTGTCCGGTCAGCTGAGAGTCGATGCTCACAATATCGACACCCTTTGAACCTGAAACGGGTAATGCCGGCGAAGGGAGTTTTTTCAGGTAGATGCCCCATCAGGCCATTTCCCTTAAAGGCTGCGCTTCGAATACAAAGGTGCAGCCTTTTCCTTTTAAAAGTAAATTCAAATCCAAACCACTTCCCCACCCATGATCACGCAACCGGAATCCATCAGGGATGATGCCACCTTCCCCAACAGTGAACGTATTTACCTCAAGGGAAAAATTCACCCTGACATACAGGTGGCAATGAGGGAAATCTCACTCTCCGAGACCACGCATCCCAACGGAAGAATTGAGCAGAACCAAGCAATTCGTGTCTACGATACCTCCGGCCCCTGGGGAGACCCTCAATACCAAGGGGATGTCACCATGGGACTGCCTGCACTGCGCCGGGAATGGATTCTTGCCCGGGATGATGTGGAGGAATACGAGGGACGTTGCACAAAGCCCGAGGACAACGGATACCTCTCCAGCCAGCACGCCGAGCAATACAACCAGGGGAAATCTGCAAAGAACCGACTCATTGAGTATCCCGGCCTCAGGCGCAATCCGCTGCGCGCCAAGAAAGGTACCGCCACCACCCAGATGCATTACGCAAAGCAGGGCATCATCACCCCGGAAATGGAATACATTGCCATCAGGGAAAACCTCGGCAGGGAAGCTGCATACAAGGCCATCAAGGATGGTTCACGCGATCCGCGCAACGCCATGAACTTCGAGCACCCCGGACAATCATGGGGAGCCAATACCCCGGAATTCATCACTGCGGAATTCGTCCGGGATGAGGTCGCACGCGGGCGGGCAATCATCCCCTCAAATATCAACCACCCGGAAAGTGAACCGATGATCATCGGTCGCAATTTCCTCGTGAAAATCAATGCCAACATCGGTAACTCCGCCGTCACCTCATCCATTGAGGAAGAGGTCGAGAAAATGCGCTGGGGCACAAAATGGGGGGCCGACACGGTGATGGATCTCTCCACGGGAAAGAACATCCATGCCACGCGCGAATGGATCATCCGCAACTCCCCCGTCCCGATTGGCACAGTCCCCATTTACCAGGCCCTCGAGAAGGTCAATGGACGCATCGAGGATCTCTCATGGGAGATTTTCAGGGACACCCTGATTGAACAGGCAGAACAGGGCGTCGACTACTTCACCATCCACGCCGGGGTTCTCCTGCGCTTTGTGCCAAGCACCGCCACCCGCATGACGGGAATCGTGAGCCGGGGCGGGTCCATCATGGCAAAATGGTGCCTCTCCCACCATAAAGAGAACTTCCTCTACACCCACTGGGATGATATCTGCGATATCATGGCAGCCTATGACGTCAGTTTCTCTATTGGCGACGGTCTGCGCCCGGGATCTATCGCAGACGCCAATGACTATGCACAGTTTGCGGAGTTAAAGGTGCAGGGTGAACTCACCGAGCGCGCCTGGGCAAAGGACGTGCAGGTCATGAATGAAGGCCCGGGGCACGTGCCAATGCACATGATCCAGGAAAACATGGAGAAGCAACTGGAGTGGTGTCACGAGGCTCCGTTCTACACCCTCGGGCCCCTCACCACGGACATCGCCCCCGCCTACGACCACATCACCAGCGGCATAGGCGCAGCAATGATCGGCTGGTACGGCTGTGCCATGCTGTGCTATGTGACTCCAAAGGAGCACCTGGGATTACCCGACCGTGATGACGTTCGCGAGGGAGTAATCACCTACAAGATTGCCGCTCATGCAGCGGACCTTGCCAAGGGGCACCCCGCAGCACAGGAACGGGACAACGCAGTCTCAAAAGCACGCTTTGAATTCCGTTGGGATGACCAGTTCAATCTCGGGCTGGACCCGGAGAGAGCCCGCGAATATCACGATGAAACCCTGCCAAAGGATGGTGCAAAAACCGCTCATTTCTGCAGCATGTGCGGTCCCACTTTCTGCTCCATGAAAATCTCCGATGAAGTCCGCCAATACGCCGCCGAGCACGGACTCGAAACCGAGGAGGCGATTGCCGCCGGCATGAAAGAGAAATCGCAGGAATTCACCAATACCGGTGGAGAGATTTACACCTAAGGAGTTGCCTGCCCCGGGAAGTCAATACGGGTTGAGAGGCTGTTATCGCCCAGGTCACGATCCGGCTCGTTCAAGCTTTCATTGATCCTGACAGTCGCTGACACATCCAGCAGCCCTGCAGATCTCCCGGCGGCTGCATTAATGGGAGTCGGTATAAGGTATGATTCACCGGCAGGGATAAATGCGACATTATAGGTGCGTGCACCATCTCCGGAATCAATGTCAACCGACACGTTGTGGACTGCTTCCGTTCCCCGGTTCTCAACGATGACTTGGGCAATATTCTCACTGCCGTTAGCCACCGCTAACACAGGGTCGTAATGGTAACTTGCAACTGCCATATCCACGATTCCCGGGGTGCCACTCTCAAAAACACGTCCAATGTTAAGGTTGCCGCTACCATAGACCGGGTCATTACCCGGGGCTCCTGCCTCATTGGAATGATCCATCAGCAGCTGGTATGCCGCCGGGGCCGACATGCCCGGATTTTCCGACATCACTGCCGCAATGGCACCACTGACATAGGGAGTGCTGGCACTCGTGCCACTGAAATCACTTGCCTGACCATCAGGCCAGGCGGCAACAACACCATAACCGGGAGCCGCCATCCCTCCAGATTCAAGGCCGGTTCCCGAATTGGCAAAGTCAAGATGCTCACCCCTTGCGTCAATGGCACTTACCGCAATCACGCCGTCTATTGCCGCAGGGTAGGTAACCTGCGGAAGACCATCATTACCCGTTGCAGCCACAATTAAAGCCCCTTGAGATCCTGCATAATCAACAGCCTGCCTCACCAGGGCACTGTCACCGGAGGACCCAAGGCTGACATTAATGATGTCAGCGCCGGCATCCGCTGCACTGACGATTGCCTCGGCCAGGGTAAAGCTGTTGGTATAGCCCTCGTTATCCAGGATCCTGTAGCTAATCAATTCTGCAGCCGGAGCCACTCCAGGCAAACGGGAATCACTGCCGGCAATAATGGAGGCCACTGCTGTCCCATGCCCGTTATCAATATCAATCGGAACGGGATTGCCATTGGCATCACGAACATAATCAAACTCCCTTATCACTTTTCCCGCAAAGGCAACATGATCCTGTATCCCACTATCCAGGACAGCCACAACCACGCCCTGCCCAAAGGAGGAATTGTCGCCATTTATCCCCAGGCTCTCGAGAGCATTGCGCCCAAAGGGAACTGCTCCCGATCCGGCTCCCGGTGAATTCCTGTGTTCCGGAGGAAGCGGCAAACTCACGATATAATTCATGTCCGAGGCGGTTTCCGACGGATCAAGTGTTGCAAGCGCATTGGCAAAATCCTCATAGCGATCAAACCCGATCCGAACCGCCCGCAGTTGATCAGAACTTCCGAGCAGGCGCAAATCGCGCTCCCGCAGCGAGGCAATAAAGCGGCGGTAGGCTTCCTCCGAACTGAAGGTCAATACCGCCTCCTTGCCAATTGCCCCCGAACCGGAAAGCAAGGCTGCAAGCATTCTCCTGATTACTCGATTGGCAAATCCGGGAAAAGGTAACCCCTCATCGACAACCTCATCCCCGCTTGGCAACATGGCCTTTTTTCTATCCGCTAAACTTTCGCTGTTCTCCAGCAGACCCAAGGCATCAGTTCCGCCATCTACGCTGATCTTCTCCCCCCTGGGGGCAAAGTAGAACAAGTACACAAAGCCCAGCATTATCAATAGCGCCCCAACAGCTGCAGCGGTATATATGGTGGATTTCTGTCGCATTGCATACAGGGGAGCCCTTACTGTTTTTTCTTCAGCAAAACAATCCCCTTATAGATTATACTCTAATTAGATAAAAACCGACGAGTTTTGTTCAATCATTTAATCCCTGCCAAAACATTGGTGCCAAGGCTATCATCATTATTGCTGATAGCCAGAAGCGTCTGCCAAGACAAGGGGCAAAACGTTATTGCTCTGGTAATGAACCCGCCAGCTAGAAGCAACCATTGCTTGGCAAATAAATGAACCAATATCTCCTTATCGCGATCCTCTCGACCATTGCAATGATGCTTTCAGGTGGATCAGCAATGATTGCCCCTAAGCCTCTCAACCAACTAGGTTTCGCACTATTTACCATCGCCGCTACACTGAATTGGGTCGAGTTCTCAAAACGTAAGTAAAAGAAACGATGGATTTCGCGGCAATCGATTTTGAATCGACCGGTCACCTGGAAGATAGAGGTGATGAACCCATCCAGATCGGGATTGCTCTCATGCAGGGAGTTGATATTACCCCCGATCATTTCTTTAGGAGCTTTATCCAACCTGATCAGCCCCGAGCGATCTCCCATGCAGCCCGTGCAGTGCATAGAATCAAGGATGATGACCTGCAAGGAGCACCATTGCTGGTCAACCTCTGGCCAACAATCCGTAACGCGTTGAAGGCGCGAGTAGTGGTCGCCCACGGTGCAGGCACTGAGAAGCGCTTTCTAAGGGCATTCCCAATACACGGCTTTGGCCCCTGGGTGGATACACTGCAATTAGCCAGAAAATACCTGCCAACCCTCAACGATTACTCACTCGGTGCCCTGTTGCAAAATCTCAACCTGGAAGAGGAAGTCACAGCCTTGTGCCCGGGATTGAGCTGGCATGATGCGCTCTTTGATGCCGTAGCAAGCCTCATCCTGTTGCGACGCATACTGAAGGAAAGCGCCAGTGTGGATGATCCCGGTGCCCTGTTGGGCATCTCCTAGGAGAATTCTCCGGCAGCAATCCCCCTAAACCCGGCCCATGCATGGCAATGGCAAGGTTTTGCCATGCATCACCCCGACAAAGCAGGCCCTGCTTTTCTGTTGAAAATATGGGAAAAACACGCCAAACCCTTTTATTATAGTAATTATGGATTTCGCCATAGAATCGGTTGCTTTTTATGATATTTATATATAATTTGTAAATTTATTGGACTTCGAACTTCATGGTTGAAGTCCTCCACCACACAAGAAGACCCATGATATTTGCAACCACACGCAAAAGACTGCGGACTATGGCCACAAGAGCCAAATACGCATTAATCATCACCCCCACCATTCTCTTCGCTCTGATACCCTTTGCCGCAACAAAGGAAATTATCAGCACGAGCATGGAAACCTCGGCGGCATATGAAACCGCAGCAACCCCCCTCCGCAAGGCCCCTGAGAAAAACTATGATTTCAACCGTGCCTCTGTGCGTGATGTCCTGCGCTTCCTTGCAGACGATGCGGAGATTGATTTCGTGGCCCTGCCTGAAGATGGAGACAATAATAATACCAAGCTCATTACTTTCTCTCTGAATAAAAGTCCATTCTCCGCACTGGAGACCATATCAAGAATGAACGGTGTTGCCCTTGTCTTTGAGGACAACGTCTGGCATATGCGCCCTTTCAATGATACCGCAGTCATCGCGCGCTCTTATCGGGTGCGCTTTAACACTGCAGAGTTGAAAGGAAGTGGCAAATCAAGCAGTTCAATAGGGGCCGCGGGAGCCGGCAACCTCGGCGGCGCAAGCAACTTCGGCAACTCAGGTGGTGGATTTGGCGGCAGCGCAGGCGGCGGGTCTGGAAATTCTGGCTCAGGAGGATTCGGTGGGCTGGGGCTGAGCGGAGGAGCTGGTGTATTTTCCACCAGCGCGGATGAACTGGTCGAGGCCGTCAAGGGAATCGTGGGAATACGCACTGCCGGAATGAACGTGATAATTGCCCCTGGCATTAATGCCGTTGGCAACTTCGGCCCGATGCAGGCCGGAACAGGTCATCATGCAATCTCTGCCACCAACGTCAACGCGGCGAAGACATCAACCACCGAGGCGGGAAATGGACAGGTCCTGTGGAACTCTGACACCAATTCCCTGTTTGTCGTGGCAACCCGCCAACAACACCAATTGGTGGAAAAATATCTCGAGACCATCGATCAACCTCAACCACTCATTGCCGTAGAGGTGAAATTCTTCGAAACCACCAAGGATCCGCGCAAGCAAATGGGAGTGGACTGGTCCGGCACCATGGATGGAGGTTACGGGCTCAGCCTGTCGGACATGACCACCAACGTGGATCTCTCACGCCTCAAGGACACTCAACTGCCCATGACTGCCATCCTCAGTGCCCCTGACGTACAGGCAAAGGTTATGGCACTGATCAAGGATCGCCAGACAACCACTGTCAGTTATCCCAGGGTGCTCACCCGCAACAACCGCGAGGTCGCTATCCAGAGCGTTGTTAATCAGCCCGTTCTCTCCGCTCAGTCCAGCACCACCCCGGGAGTAGGTGGAACAACCACATCCTCGGTGACCTACCTCCCCATAGGAACAAGCATCAATGTTCTTCCAAAGCGCCTCGAGGATGGTCGTATATCCTTGCAGGTACTCATAACGGTATCCAGCATCATCGGTTCTGAAATCATCGGAGGTAATGCATATCCTGTTGCAAGTTCACGGGTCTTCACCGCTCCGCTGGAAGTTGAAAGTGGATACACACTTGCCATCGGAGGCCTTGATGAAGCCTCTGATTCACGTGAAGGAGCCGGCCTGCCGTTACTGAGCAGGATTCCAATCCTCAAGCACGGCTTTAAAAGCGACCGCAAGACTCACACCCGCAAGAATATGCTGATATTTATCACGCCAACAATCCTGGATGCCAAGAGCGGAGGACTCTCCAAAAAACCAATCTCGGAAATTCCTCTGCGAGGCGATATTCCCCGAGCAAAACTCCCGCGCGTCCGTCCGGACGGATCTCTGGAAGGAGGCATTGATGCAGTGAGTGAGGCTATCGCCTGGCTTCAACAGGAATTCATGCTCATCGAGCAAATCATCACCGAAAACCGTGCCCTTAGGGAACATGGCGAGCAACTCGACAAACTGATAAACACAGCGGACATGCTCTGGAACCAGATAAATACCCACAAGGAGAAAAAACCATCCTCCTCCGAGGAACTCAAGGACAAGGAACGCTCCCTTGATGAACTGCATTCCAGGATGCAGACGGTTCGACAGCAACTTTACAGGGGAAACTATCAACTATTCAGCCGACCTCTGACGCAAGTTTTACGCTAAATAATTGATAATACTCTCCTTGTGTGGTTGGGGGTCTTGGGATTTCGGTCCCGGGACCCCCTTTTTCATATGCTTGCAGTCTGGGGAAATTTCCGCTAAAAAGGCACAATGGCTAATATTCCACATCTTTTCTTCGCTTTCCTGGCAACCCTCTTGCTGTCAAACTGTGGCACAGTGAAAATTACCAAGGCACCATTCGGAAAAACCAGCGACGGCCAAGCTGTCGATATCTACACACTTTCCAATCCAGGCGGAATGGAAGCAAAAATCACCAACTATGGTGGAATCGTCACTCAACTGCATGTCCCCGACAACAAAGGAAAACCAGGTGATGTGGTCTTGGGGTATGACAAGTTGGCAAGCTACATCGAAGCCAGCCCATACTTTGGTTGCATCACTGGCCGATATGCAAACCGCATTGCGAAGGGACGCTTCACCATCGAGGGAACTGAATACAAGCTGGCCACCAATAATGGTGACAACCACCTTCACGGAGGCGATGTCGGGCTGGATAAAAAAGTATGGACCGTCAAGGAGGTACAGGGAGTCGGCAGAGCCGGTATAGAGTTAAGCTACACTAGCCCCGATGGTGAGGAAGGTTACCCGGGCAACCTCAACTGCAAAGTTACCTACTGGTTAACGGTTCAGAACGAACTAGAAATCCAGTATGAGGCAACCACCGACAAGGCAACACATATCAATCTGACTCATCACTCCTACTTCAACCTTGCCGGCGCCGGCAGTGGCGACATCCTCAATCATGAAGTCGAAATCCTCGCGGACAAGTTCGTCCCTACTGATGCGGGGAATATCCCACTGGGGGATCTTGCCTCCGTTAAAGGCACCCCCTTTGACTTCCTTACCCCGCACACTGTTGGAGAGCGCATAGGTCAGGAGGACCAACAACTCAAGGTGGGCAAAGGCTACGACCACAATTGGGTAATCAATCCCACCGGCAAGGGACTTGAACTGGCCGCACGCGTTACCGAGAAGAACAGTGGCAGAGTAATGGAGGTTCTCACTGATCAGCCAGGCATTCAATTCTACACCGGCAATTTCCTCGATGGATCCAATGTCGGCAAAGGAGGGAAAATCTACAAGCACCGCAATGCATTTTGCCTGGAAACACAAAAATTCCCGGACAGTCCTAATAATCCCTCCTATCCTTCAAGCCTGCTGGAACCCGGTCAGACATACAGGCACATGTGCGTATACCGCTTCACAACCAAGTAAGCGTAAGCAGTAGTTCTGCTCGCAATCGCAGTGAAGTGTTAATGAACGGGCCTCACTCATTATACAACTGCATATTGATCATTACAGTTTTGTAAGGGTTGCCGGTAAAACCACCCATCCACAATCACAACGCAACTCTCCTCACCGATCCTGCTGGTCATCCCTGCTTACCGGGAAAGCGAGCGCCTGCCTGAATTCCTCGCCGAGCTCTGTGAACAAGCATCAACTTCAGGGCTGGCTATCAATATATGCCCTGTTGATGACGGTTCCGGAACGCTTGAAGCGGATAAAATGCGTGAATTGGTCTCGCAGTTACAGCCTCAATATCCATTCCTGGAAAACGCAGTGTGCCTGGATCAAAATGCAGGAAAGGGAGGCGCTATTTATGCAGGTTGGGATGCTGCCAGGGAGAAAAATTTCCAATGGCTGGCTTTCGTAGATGCTGACGGCGCCGTTTCAGCTAAGGAAACCATGAGAGTTATCTCGGAAGCCGTGTCGGTCCCGGTCGAGTCAAAAGCCTGCACGTGGGCTGTCCGCGTACGCAGCGACGACACAAAAATTCGCCGCACTTTCCTTCGCAAGATATTAGGAAACATCTTCAGACTACTGGTGAAGTTAACATTTCATCTCCCCGTGAGGGATACCCAATGCGGGCTGAAATGCCTTCCAGCTGAAGCATACTGGAAGGTTCGTCATCATCTTGTTGAAAAACGCTTTGTTTTCGATGTCGAGCTATGCATGCAACTTGTCCGGGAAGGTTACCTTATCAGGGAAAACCCAATATCCTGGAACGAAAGTTCAGGTAGCACGTTGAACATGAAGTCGGCATTGCGAATGCTGATCTCCCTGGTCGGCGTGCGATGGAGAATACTGAAACGGCCACGTAAGTCGAATTCCCTCCAATAACTTGGCGCACCCGGACGCTGGAACCCGTTACGGTTTTCCTCTAGTTTCTTGTTGCGTTCAGGGAAGCAGCCAACTGTCCTTGAGCATTTTTTTTATCCTTACCTGCGAAGCACCGCGGCTATCAACCGCCTCACTGGCATTAAGGACAAGGGTGCAATAGACAAAGCCTTTCTGTCCCTCTCTCTCATTGTCGTGCAATTTGCGCAGATTCTCAGCTATTGCACTCACGCTCTCGACATAACCATATATTCTCACGCGACTAGTCAGGTCAGTAATCTCATAGCAGTCAAAGGCATCTGCATTTGCAAATTCAAACGCATAATAATCGGCAGGTTTCACCAACACCCTCATCTGCACAGGCCCAGATACCGGATCCCTGCTGTATTCCATGATATCCACATCGCAGTAACCCACTGCACTTTCCCAATCGAGTAGAAGCTCTCCGTCGTCAGGCAACTCGAAGAAAAACTCCCGCTGCCTTGCCTCCGAATCAACAATACTGGTCATCCGTGCGAACCGGATACCATTAATCTTAGTTGCCTGATAACTCTTGAAATCAAGGGCTGGAAAAACCGTATTGTTGAGCACTACGGCATAATACTTCTTCATCCTCGTCAGGCTCGAATTGGGATGGCGCACATATTTCAGACGCTGATTAACCGTGGAGAGAAGCGAGAATTTACCGCTTAAGGATATCGCCTTCTGCGCTGGCTCCCTCAATCCAAAGTCATCACCCTGACCTCTTCCATCCGCGCCAACCTCTCCTTTCATCAGGTTTGACCTCTTAAGGCTCATGACGACGATCAACACCATGCTGGCAATCATTATGATCATTGCAAAGAGGCGAAACCGTCTCCGCCCTAGGAAACGCTGAGCCGACTGCGACTGTTGTTGGCCTTCTATCATCATGCCCCAAGATTCATCCCATTGCTTCTCAATGCCCTTAGCGGCCTCCACCGCATCGCGTGGAACAAACTTGGTCTCCCGATCATTATTTAAACGATGGATGGAAGAACGCCCGCCATCCTTCCCGGTTACGGGCAAGGACTCCTCCGTAATGTTCTCCTCAAGCCCCTCGCCTTCACCTATTGCCGCGGTCGAAGGATGCCTTCGATGGTCTGTTTTCTGCAACGACTTCGTTTTGATGCCGGGAAGATTGATTTTTTTTTCGCCGGCAACCCCACCCTGACCGGATACCGGCTGTGCTTCAATCCCCGCATCGTGATCAGGAGCAATCATCTTCCCGCTACATTCCACGCACTGCAACGGTTTCCCCTGCTGCTTAAGTTTGATCTCAATCGGTTTTGCACAAAACGGGCAACCAAAGGCTACATGCCGGCTACCGATCTTCCTGGATTTCAGGATTTCGAGCTCTCCACGGCTAATTGCAGCAACCATCGCAACACTGTCCACGGGGCTAGGCGATGCACGGGTAAAACGATAGGATGGCAACTCCGAAGTGCCCTCCCCCAGCACCGGAACCTTGGGGGACTCACCTTCTTTCCTGGGAGATGGAAGCGCAGACTGGGTGGTGCTTGGCACCTTCTTGATATCGCCACGGTTGTCCTCACTTTTCTGAAAATCAGGAACAACGATCTCTCCATCACAATATGGGCAACTCACCTCCGTCCCGCCAGCCCTGGCATCTATCGCAATTTCCTGACCACACAAGTCGCAATCAAACGTAGCTTCTTCCGGGCTGTTACTCTGGGAAAATTTCAAGGTTATAGAGATTCTCGAAGATTTTTATTACATTAACCCAAAATCACAAAGGTAGTGGAGAAAAAATGAACTCTCTTTAAAAGAGGGGCATTAACAGGTGATAAGCGACAATTGCCGGCAAGGCCATTGCCTTCACCTTCCCTAATCTTTATCCACTGATATTGGCCGTTTCATGAAACGGTAGAAATTAGTCATTCAACATTTTCTCCACCATCTTTGAAGCCAGATTTTCTGTAGCAAGGTCAAGTTCCTTGTTGGCCTCCCTTAAAAGCTCTGCCGAACCACCATTCAAAGCGTTCTTAACGACGTTGCGCTTCGCCTCAATCTCTTCCCTCTCTAATTGATCGATTAAATTCCCGGCGATGCCAAGCGCCTGCTCCACGGCCGGTAAAAGCTCCTCACTTTTCATCTTCGCCTCAGTCCATATTCGTTCATTCATGTCCGAGAACGCATGATCAACTGACTCCTGGACCATCTCCTCCACCCTGTCATCATCGACATCAACAGCCACATCCCGAATTTCGAGTAATTGATCTTTCCCGGTCAGGGTATCACGCGCAATCACATTCAATATCCCATCAGCATCAAGCGAAAACTCCACACCAACCCGAGCACTGCCTTTCGACCCGGACTCACAAGGAACCTCGATCTCGCCAAGGCGCCAGTTATCCCGTGCCATTTCGCGTTCCCCCTGCAAGACTGAAATTTTTATGGAGCGTTGCCCTGGAGCTGCATTGGTGAACATTTCCCCTCGCTTGACCGGAATAGTGGTATTGCGCGGAATGATGACATTCATCAACCCTCCAAATGTCTCAATACCCAGGGATAGCGGAGTGACATCAAGCAGTAACATTTCCCGCAGCGCTCCGGAAATAACACCCGCCTGGATCACTGCGCCCAAAGCAACTGCCTCATCTGGATTCTGCGAAGTATCCGCTTCCCTATCGAAAATATCCGATACCAATGCTCTTACCTGAGGCATCCTTGTGCTGCCGCCAACGAGGATCACCGCATCCAGATCCTCATTGCTAAACCCTGCACAGTCCATTACCTCCCTGCAATAGTCCTTTGTTCGATTAATGAACGGAATCGCTATTTCCTCGAGTTTTTCACGCGTAATCTCAGCTTCAAAACTATCGCCATTATCATAAAATGGCAGACTTACCAGGCACTTGCTCGCATTGGACAATTGCTCTTTTGCCCTCTTTGCCGCATCAAGAAATCTGGCTCTAATGGTTGGCTGAGCATTCGCAAGATCACTCCCACGAGCCATAACGGAAAGCTCATCGGCAAGTGCACCATCAATATCATCACCTCCCAATGCAGTGTCACCGGCAGTTGCCATGACCTGGAACACCCCTTTGCTCATCTCGAGGGCGGAAACATCAAAAGTGCCACCCCCGAAGTCATACACAACCACCTTGGAACGTTCACCCAGCTTGTCCATCCCGTATGCCAGTGCCGCAGCTGTCGGCTCACTCAGAATGCGGACAACCTCAAGCCCTGCCAACGCTCCTGCCCTTCTGGTTGCATTACGCTGCGCGTCATTGAAATAGGCCGGGACCGTAATAACCGCCCGCTTCACCTGTCGTTCCAGCCGCCGTTCAGCATTTTCCTTAAGATAAGAAAGGATGCAGGCGGAAACTTGCTCCGGAGAAACGGTTTGATCACCCACCAAAAGGTTCACTGCTCCATCCCCTGACCGTTGGATCATTGAAGTTCCGACACCGGATATTTCCCCGACCCGCTGGCCCAGCAATCGCTTCACCGACATGACCACGCGCTCCGGCTCCAGACACCTCATTCTCAGCGCACTCTGCCCCACCAGCCTTTTATCCTGTTGGTCAGCGGGATAATAAACCACCGAGGGAATGATCCGCTCACCCTGATCATCAGCAAGCAGGATAGGAAAGCCTGAATCAACCACCCCAACAATGGAATTGGTGGTTCCCAAGTCGATACCCAATATCGTGTCGGACATGATTAATTTCGCACTGAAATAGCAGACTAGAGAAAACCTGCCATACTCTCGTTAAGCTGTCTCTCCCATTTAGATAGAAACGACAACTCACGACAAAGGCCCTCTGCCAATTCCCGTGCCTGATTACGGTCAACTACCAAGTTCATGTCAATATCTGCCAGAGAAAGCAAGAGCTCTTCACGACGCGCCCGGACTTCTCCGCACGATCTCATGACAGCACGCTGGATATCTTCCTGATCCCGGGCGATCAACGCACGGGAGATTGCAGTGGTCGCAGCGCTTTTGCGTTTTAAATAAGCATCCGCATCAGCAATAGCGGCCCCTACAGCAGTAAACAATCCCATTGCCTGTTCTGTAAAACTGCCCGATGAAGGCAAAAATTCCCCGAACTCAAGCTCGTAAAGGTGCCGCAACCTGCTCACAGGATCTGAAAGAACCGACTGAGCACGGTTAATTTTCTCAAATTCCGCGAGTTCTCCACCCACATCGGGGTGGCACTCACGACTCAGTCTCTGGAACGTTTCCCGTAAAGCATCAACGTCCAGCTCAGCACGATGCTCCTGCCCCAAAACCGCGAAGTAATCAACCTTCGCCTCCATTACTCTTGGTTAAGCAGCAAAACTCTCACCACATGAACATGTCACCTCTGCGTTCGGGTTGGCAACCTTAAACCCGCCACTCTGCAGGTCAGCGCTCCAATCAAGCTGAGAGCCCGCCACGAACAAGGCACTCTTCTGGTCAATCACAATGCGAACATCATTGGAAACAACCAGGATGTCCCGGTCCGCCGGCCCGTCCACAAGATCCATTTTGTATTGCAGCCCAGAGCACCCTCCTCCAACGACGGCAACCCGCAACGCACCGTGCTCAGCTTTGCCCTGCTTGTCCATCAGTCCGATCAGGCGTGTAGCTGCATCAGGCAACACCCGGATCATACTCTCATTGCCAATCTTAAAATTAATACCACTTTCAGACATCCCTTCAGCAATAAAGCACAGGTTACCCGGGCAGCAACTGCATGCCAAAAGTCAATATTCCTGTAACTTCAATCGCAGGTTTTCCCGCAAAATTCCGGCACGACGAATTAAAGCAGTAATATTTGCATCAGGTGTCCTGCTCCGGCCTCTATCAATGAGCACCTTGCCAACAATATCCAGTGCTTAATTATTGAGACCGGAACGCATCAATTCTTCCGCATCCTCAATTCGCGATACCAGTTCCCCTCCTATTCCGGCAATCTTGATTGCCCTACCTGATCCCGTGCCACAGGTTGCCCCGTTCACTCAACCAAACTCCCTGCAACGGGATTCCTTTCCCGCTAATCAGACAGTCCCCGAATCCTTGCGAGAGCTCTACGAGCCTCACCCCGCGCACTTTCCCAGTCCGACCGCGCAAGGTATTCCATCCAGCAATGAAGGGCGCGTGGCCGGTCATTCAACTGCTCAGACACTCTGGCCAATCCCAAAACAGCACTCTCCATGAACTCAGGGCTTCCGTAATCACTGAGAAAAAACTCAAACCACTCCTTGCCGAGTTTCTTTTGAGCGATGTCCTCGGAGGCGGCGCACAAATCAGCCATCACCACGATGACTTCATCCCGGCAACCAATCGCAGGTCGCTCAAGAAGTTCACTTAACCATAAAAGAGCCTCGTTCCTATCATATCGCGCAACATGACGTGCTACTTTCAGGATCATGCATGAGGAAAGAGTATCCCTGTTAATACGTGAGCGAACCTCATCGTAAAATACGTCAATTTCAGAATCACGATTGCCGAAATATGTTTCCATTACCTCAAGACGAGCCAGGATAAGGGCTTGTCGCAACGCTTCATTGCCCTGTGCTGAGGTTAACAAGTCCCTATATTTCTTAAGCAGCTGCTCAGGACCGTGCACTTCATTGAAATGCTTGGCATAAAGCCTAAGGGCTACACGCAGCCTCTTGGGAGAAACGCCCCTTGCCATTGCCGTAATCAAGTCTTCCATCCTGTTCAACCCGGGCATAATCCTGCCTAGCTCGCTTAACGTGGGCAGACCTGCCGCTGCGGCCTCAAGAGCCCGTGAAGACATCGGGTAAGTCAGGAAAAATGCGTCATAATAATCAGCAGAATCCGCAGAACGCCCCTGCCGGAAAGAGATTTCAATCAACTTGCACATGGCATGAGCGGCAACCTTGGTATGCCCCTTGTCCCGGGCAATGTTTTTCGCCATGATGAAGGCGCTCTCAGACCGGGTCATCTTCCCGGCTTTCCTTAGCGCCTTCCCTTTCAGGAATACCGCACGATCCATCATGTCGGAATCAAAGAAGTTCTTCTCCAATCGATCAATTAATGAAAAACATTCCTGATTCTCCTCTAAGGCAAGATGCACAGTGGCTCTGTCATAAAGGGCATAATCCATTAATTCAGATTTCGGAAAATTATGGATGAAATGATCTAGCGCATGCCCGGCAATGCGCCAACAAGATCGCTTCAGAAGATTGCTTCCAAAAAAGTAATGAACCCTTGAGGCATAACTACTCATAGGAAAATCTGCACGATGGCGATCTAAGGAAAGCTGAGCCTCTTCATGGCGTCCGCAATAGTATAACGACACACCCTCGATAAATAATATAGTATCCAAGTCGGGACTGTCCGCCGACAATCCGGAAAGCAAATCTCGCGCCTCTCCTGCCGCCTCCGCATAGTCCTTACTCCGAAATTTCTCCTTAAGATGCTTAATTTCCGGTGCCCGGGGAAGTTCCTCGGCCTCCGAGGGAACCTCGTTCTTTCCATTTGCTGAACCGCTGACCACCTCGCTTTGAGCTGGCAAGAAAACCCCTGAAATCCAAAGTAACGCCAACCACAAATAACCTGACATCGACCTGCGTACGCACGCTTTCAAGATCGTCGAGACAAACTCCCGCATGATTATCATTACCTGCTAACAAAGGGCTTTTCAAGCCATACAACTTGCTTGCATTAATGAAGCACTTTGCAATTCCCCAAAGGGGGGAGTTCAAACGGCAATGAGAACAAGCCCCCTTGGCGAGGCCACCTGACCTGTAGCGCAGGTGAACGCAACAGAATCTCGACGCACCCGTTGAGCCCAATGCTCAAGTGCGTGTAATAATGACAGGCCAACCCGATACCGATATACGGGCTAATCCCGATGCGCTAATCAAGCTTGCGTATACGCAACTTACGAAACCACACCAGGCTCTTGGGGTCATGCCCCTGCAGGGCAATAGTACCTGCCCCCAAGCGCTTGGTCTTCTCCTTGTGGTCAGCGGCTTCAGTATATTCGTTCACCACCTTGCCATTAATGGTAATGGTGACCTTCTTCCCCTGAACCTTGATATTATAAGTAAACCACTCATCGTCCTGATGCGGGGCTTTCTTGACATCCTTGAAGCTATATATACTTGCCGTTTTACGCCAATCCCCATGGGTGGCGTTCACCTGAGCCTCATAGCCCACCTGAGGCCACCCATTCGCCTGATAGGCGCTGTGGAAAAATATACCCGCATTGGATCCCTTGGTCGTCTTTACCTCACACTCAAACTCAAAGTCCTTGAACTTGGCGTTTCCGTCCTCTCCGTAAAATACATGACCTCTGGGGCCAAACACCTTGATGGCACCACCCTCAACGGAAAATGTCTTTGGGTTCTCCGTGTTTACCTTCCACCCTTTCAGGCTCTTCCCGTCAAACATCTCAATCCATTCCCCCGCACCTGCTGAAGCAATGAGAAGGAATCCTGCGATTATGGCGATAGCTGTTTTCATCGTTGATTTCATAAAATGGTCTGAAGTTCTTTTTCGTTGGTGATTATGACCCATTCCCGGCTTTCGGCAAGTCCTCTGAGAGGGTCGCTGTAAAAAAAAGCAGGTGCTGCCAAGGCAACTCATCATAAGAACGGGCGAGCTTGAACCCATTTACAGCCATCTCTTTAATGACCTGCGCCTTCGACATTTTATGCTCTGGCTTGATAGGAACCTTGGGGTCCTCGGTGCGAAACTCAAGGAGTACAACCTGCCCTCCCGGCTTCAATGCCCTGCGAATGCTTGCCAGCATCTCCTCAGGATGGGAAAACTCATGGTAGACATCCGCCATAAGCGCAAGATCAATGCTTTTCTCCGGAAGATCGGTATCCCAATAACGATTCTCCACCGAGACAATATTCTTCAGGCCGGATTTCTTCGCCCTGCCCTCCAGCATTCGCAGCATCTCAGGCTGAATATCCACTGCATATGCCTTGCCCTCACCACCAATCAGCTTCGCCATCATCAGCGTGTGATACCCGTTGCCTGAACCAATGTCAGCGACAGCCATTCCTTCCTTCAGCTTCAATTGCTTAATCATCTCTGATGTCCGCTCCTCCTCTTCCCGGACTTTACGCATCAACCAAGGCGCGCCCTGCCAGTGCATCGTGCGGGCAATTTCCCGACCATAATATTCAAGTAAAGCGGGAGGACCGTCCTTGTCATATTCTGCTACCCTCTCATCATCGTCGAGAAGCGCCCATTCAATTGCTGTAGTAACATTGTCCGAAGTCGGGTTGACTCGCGTACGAAACCGATTAATTACCTGCCCATCACGACCAATAAGGAACTTCTCAAAGTTCCACTTCACCTGACCAAAAAAACGCGGGTTTGTCTTCTCCCCCGTCAACCAGCGGTACAAGGGATGCGTATCGTCCCCCTTTACTGCAATCTTGGAGGCCATGGGAAACGCCACTTGATATCTCTCTTTGCAAAAGACCTTGATCTCCGCCTCGGTTCCTGGCTCCTGACCACCGAAATCATTGCAGGGAAACCCGACTATGCGCAACCCCTTCGCGGAATATTTCTCGTGCAGTTTCTGCAACCCTGCATATTGCCCGGTATAACCGCACTTACTGGCCACGTTCACCAAGAGAATGACCTCACCCTTGTAATCCTCAAGTGAAGAAGCCTTTCCATCTATACTCTTAAAGGCAAAATTATATGCTGAGGGGACCCCAAGAGCCAAGGCTGTCCACATTAACTGCGAGGCAATTATTAATCGAAACATTCGTCTGACGGGTCAAAACCCGGAATGGGCACGTTTATTATCCGGAGATTGCCAACTGCCCTATGACGGCATCCCGGTTTAATCATCACTGCGGTCAAGGGACGCACGGGAACCCTGTCCCCGTCAAGTTCAAGATAGCCATCACCTTCCAGCACTAGATAAATCTCGTGCATATTCCTGTGATAATGGGACTTCGCATCCTCCAGGATATCAACAAGGTGCATCGTGGCAACACCATCGGCATCATCTCCAAAGGCACGCCGTGCATTACCGCACGGGCATCGCACAGGTTCAACCTCATCAAGTTGAGCCACTAGATATTTTTGCTTCGCCGGTTCCATAAAATTTAATCCCCTGTCATTCTACTTTAAAGTAAACCGGGCATCCAATACAACACCAAGCACGGGGAATACACGCAACAGGTGAAATTGTTAAATTAAGGGAAATAGCCAGTTTCTGCAATGCATTGAGACGGGATAATAATGTTCTCCTCGGGAAATTCCTGTAAATCACTGGTAAGAAGCGCAACCCAAGTGTTCATTATAAGCTCGCATGACAACGCCTGACACGCACCAAGCAATTCGCCCGCGCCGGAACCGGAAATCAAGCGCAATTAGAACCCTTTGCAGGGAAACCCGCCTCTCCTGCGATTCCTTGATCTACCCGGTCTTTGTCCACGAATCACCGCATGATGAAGAAATTGATTCAATGCCAGGATGCAAGCGCTGGAGTCCGGACGGGCTTCTTCGGGAAGTCTCAGAAGCCCACTCGCTGGGCATTGGTGCGATTGTCCTTTTCCCGGCTATTGAGGAAAAACTGAAAAGCACTAGTGCCGCAGAGAGCTATAACGAAGATGGACTCATTCCGAAAATCATCCGGGCCATTAAAAACGAAACCCCGGACATTACCGTTATCACTGATGTTGCCCTTGATCCTTACAACAGTGACGGGCATGACGGCCTGGTCGGCGACAACGGAAAGATCCTCAATGATGAAACCGTCGAGATACTCTGCAAGCAGGCAACCTGCCATGCCAGAGCCGGCGCTGACATCGTTTCTCCAAGCGACATGATGGACGGGCGAGTCGGTGCAATCAGGGAAGCTCTCGATGAGGACGGGTGGAATGATACCTCAATCCTCTCATACACTGCAAAATACGCTTCTGCTTACTATGGACCTTTTCGCAACGCCCTGGGATCCGCTCCCAAGGCCGGTGACAAGAAAACCTACCAAATGGATCCCGCCAATGCCCGTGAGGCACTTCGTGAAGCCTCACTCGACATTGATGAAGGCGCTGATATGATCATGGTAAAGCCAGCCGGGCCATATCTGGACGTACTTGCACTGGTCGCCTCACATGTGGACGTGCCGGTTGCTGCTTATCAGGTGAGCGGTGAATACCTGATGATTGAAAGCGCCGCGGCTGCCGGCTGGATCAACAGGGAGGATGTAATAAGGGAAAGCCTGACCGGAATTCACCGCGCCGGAGCCACCGCCGTCCTCACCTATTATGCTAAAGAAGTGGCTGGCTGGCTGCATGCGAATAAAGACTGATTTTTGATTACCTGTAGCGGATGCACCACCGCTCCATTCACCAATCACACCTGTCACCGTTAGCGAAAGCCAGCCCTTCCTCAAAATGAAGATCGGCCCCTTATATACAATCATCCCCATCACGTTCTTCCTGCTATGGATCAACCCGGGCTGCAGTGAGAAGAATCAGGAAAGAGAGGATGCACCTGCCCTGAATCAAGGAATCACGCAACCACTGGCAACCATCCCAGGACTCCCTGATCATCCAGCCTTTCATTGCATTGACCTCGCCTTACCCCGTTGCAACATTTCCTGCACGTAAGGGTGGCATTCTCCCTTCTAGTGCTGCAAGATAGCCAACAATAAACGTATCCTACGGACTCATCCGCCATATGTACCAATTCCCAGACCCCGACGCACACTCCCGACTGTTCGAGTTGCTTAGCGAAAAATCATTCTTTACCGGAGATTTCACCTTGGCTTCCGGAAAGAAAAGTAACTACTACATCGATTGCAGACTCACCACGCTTGACCCTGCAGGAGCATGCCTGGTCGGAGCAGCCGTTCGGCAGACCATCCAATCCGGCTGCCAACAGCACGATACCACCGTCTCAGCAATCGGCGGTTTAACCCTGGGCGCAGACCCAATCGCGCTAGCCACCTCCATGGCTTCGCATGCAGCCAATGATGATCCTGCCCTAAAGCCCTTTGTCGTCCGGAAAGAGCCCAAGGGTCACGGCAAAGGCAAGCAAATTGAAGGCGGATTCAAGGCCGGTGATCGGGTAGTGGCCATTGACGATGTAATTACCAGTGGAGGATCAACCTTGCAGGCCATTGATGTCATTGAAAAAGAGGGCGGAGATGTTGCTTTTGTTGTGGTTCTTGTTGACCGTCAGGAAGGTGGGCGTGAAAATATCGAAAAATCGGGTTATCCCGTTTTATCTCTTTTTACCCGTGACCAACTCCTGGCCGCAGAATAAAAAAGAACCTTACAAAAACATTCATTTGATGGCAGTATTAAAGCTGCCTTTCAGTCAAAGCACGAGAAACCAATAAAATCATCAAATCCATGGACACTCCAAAGACAAATAACAACCGAAGAAAATTCATCAAAACCACCGGAGCCGCGGCAGGAGTCACAGCTATTGCTCCACGCATAGCCGGAGCCTTCGCTGGCGGCAGCGAAGAAATCAAGGTCGGCCTAGTTGGCTGTGGCGGCAAGGGAACAAGCGATATCCGCCAAGTCCTATCAGTGGGAGGCAGCGTCAAGCTTTGGGCCATGGGGGATGCCTTCGAAGGTAATGTGAAAAATAAACACAAGGCCCTGCTCGCAGACCGCAACAAAGCCAAGGTGGAATGCGAAGGTCGCGTCTTCAGTGGCTTGGAGTCCTACAGAAAAGTCATTGATTCAGGCGTCGATATCGTATTTCTGGTGACTTCTCCTGGCTTCCGCCCTGTCCACTTCGATTACGCCGTCAACCAGGGCAAGCATGTGTTCATGCAAAAGCCATGTGCTGTTGATGCTCGCGGCGCAAGGATGCTCCTTGAAACAAACAAGAAAGCGAAGGAAAAGGGTCTCAAGGTCGGGGTCGGATTTCAACGCCGCCACGATGCAAAATACATTGATTGCATCAAGGCCCTGCAGGACGGGGCAATCGGAGACATCGTCTCAATGCGCAGCTATTGGGATGGTCGCACTCCATGGACCCGTCCCCGCAAGGAAGGGCAAACCGAAATGGAATACCAGATACAAAACTGGTATTACTTCAACTGGCTTTGCGGCGACCACATCTGCGAGCAGCACATCCACAACCTTGATGTCTGCAACTGGGTAATGGGATCCTATCCACAAATTGCGCAAGGCAAAGGCGGTTGCGAGGTCAGGAACGGACCCGATACCGGTGAAACCTTCGACCACCATCAGGTGGAGTATGTCTACGGCCCCAAATGGGATGGCCCCTCAGTGAGAATGCACAGCTCATGCCGGCACATTGGTGGCACCTTTAGCAGTGTCTCCGAGCATGCGCACGGTTCAAAGGGGTATGCGATCATCAATTCAGGAAGAATCTACGACAATGACGGCAAGGAAATTTTCCGCGGTCAGGGCAAAGGAAGCTCAGAGATTCGCCATAAGACCGCATTCATCGATGCCATTCGCAATAATAAGGACTTCAACGAATGCGATAACGGTGCCCTGAGCAGCATGACCGCCGTTTTCGGACGCATGGCAACCTACTCCGGCAAGTTGCTTAAATTTGATGACTGCCTGAACAGCAAAATCGATGTATTCCCATACGATAATGGTGATCCCAAGTGGGATAGCGTGCCACCGGTTGCCCCTGACAAGCAAGGACGTTACAAGCGCCCGGTTCCTGGCGCGCATGCGGTCATATAAAGCACCCCTTTAAAAAGAAACTAAACCCTCCGGTAAAGGCACGTCCTGCAAATCAGGACGTGCCTTTATTCACATCAATGCTCCCTGACTGTTGATCACGGCAAGCTGCAATGATAGATTAAAGTAACCTGTAATGCATCGCTGCCAAAATCTTGCCCTTATCGGTCTTGCCTCCGGCTTCCTCTCCTGTCCCCCGCTCCTCAATGCCGAGTCAGAAAAGGCCCCTGCTACAGATGGAACGCAGGTGTTCAACACTCTTTTTGCCCAGCTTGGCAGCGACAGCTTCCCTGTCCGGCAAGTAGCGCAACAAAAACTCCAGGAAGCCGCTTCACAAAATCGTGAACTCCTTCTTAAGGAAGCGCTCAACCAGTATTTCCACTCCAATGATCCGGAGGTGCGTTATCGGCTCAGGTCGGCAATGTTCGGCATTGTCGGGTCAACACTCAGGAAAGAGGGCTTCATCGGGATTCGCATGATGGACGCACCCATGCAGTTCCTGAACAACAGAGCGAATCCAAAACCTGAACGAGCAGTGCAAATCCTCAGCGTCCTTCCCGAAACAGCAGCTTCAAAGGCAGGGTTGCGCCAAGGTGATAAAATCATCCGTCTGGACGGCAAGGCCTTTGACAATAATTCCCCCGCCTATTTCGAGCTCTCTAGGTATATCCGCGCCAAGAGTTCCGGCGACACCGTCAAGCTGTCAATCAAGCGTGGTATTCAGGAAATTGAACTGGATCTGGAACTCGGCGCACGACCTGAAGGCATTGACGAGGATCGTAGGGCCCAGGCGTTCAGTGAATGGATGGACGAACAAAAAATTGCCCGTGGAATCATCGAACCAAAAACGGAAAACGCTGACGGGCCACCGCCCAATCCGCCAAGAATCACCCGCCCCCTCCCAATTCCAGGCATTCGCATCGTTCCGTCACTGGAACCTGATAAACGAAAATAAACCAGCACTCACTGGTTTAGCTTCACATTGAGTTACCTACATGAAACATCATCTGCTAGCATGCATCTTTATGGTCACCATGGCTACCACTTCCACTGCAGCACCAAGTGGCATCAGCTACAATGAGGACAAGACCCCCAAGCTAGACCTCCCGGATCCCCTGAAAGGCGTCCAGGATGCCAAATCCTGGCCCGCGCGTCGGACGGAAATATTCGCGATGATTGAAGATCAGATGTTTGGCAAGGCACCGGAATTTGACAAGAAGAGCATGAAGGTTACCCGCAAAATTCCTGACCGGATTTTCCTCAGCGGCAAAGCCGTCCTCTCTCAACCGGCCCTGCACTTCGCAGGGTGTAATGTCCAGTTAATGATTGTCCGCCCTGCCGATACTCGGGAACCGGTGCCGGCCTTTCTTGCTTACAACTTCAGAGGAAACCACACTGTCCATCAGGATCCTGCAATCGCGCTTGCCAGCGGTTGGGTTCCCAGGACAAAAGGCAACAAGGCAAGTGAAGATCACCGGGGCCAATCCTCACCACGCTGGGACATCCAGAAAATTATCGAAAAAGGATATGCCCTTGTTACCGTGTATTGTGGCGACGTCGATCCGGACTTTCATGACCATTTCAAAAACGGCGTTCATGCCAAGTATGGGAAACCGGATGCCGGCCAATGGGGCACCATCGCCGCATGGTCATGGGGATTGAGCCGAATACTCGATTATCTTGAAGATGAACCCGCAATCGATGCCAAACGGGTTGCCGTCATGGGACACTCCCGTCTGGGGAAAACCTCATTGTGGGCAGGCGCCAGCGACACACGCTTCGCCTTGGTGATATCAAATAACTCAGGTTGTGGCGGAGCGGCTCTCTCCAAGCGCCGCTTTGGCGAAACTGTCCACAGAATCAACTCCTCCTTTCCTCACTGGTTCTGTGACAACTTCAAAAAATACAACAACAAAGAGGACATTCTTCCCTTCGACCAGCATATGCTGCTGGCACTTGTCGCCCCTCGGCCACTCTACGTGGCCAGTGCCGAGAAAGACCAATGGGCAGACCCCCGCGGTGAATTTTTGGCAGCGAAAGGAGCAGATCCGGTCTATCGCATACTGGGCACCGAAGGGCTTCCCGCTGATAGTATGCCCGCCGTTAACAAACCTGTTCACGGACGCATTGGATATCATATTCGCAGTGGCAAACATGATGTGACATCATACGACTGGAAACAGTATCTTGCCTTTGCTGATAAGCACCTCAAGAAGAAGGGGCAGTAATTACCAACGCCTTGACCACGAAAATATCTGTCACTCAACAAAGGCCATAACGCCCTTAAAAATATGAAATCCCGTTTATTACCACTCACCGCACTCACCACACTCATTACCTCCTTTACCCTTGCCAATGCTGAACCGGCCAAGCAAGAAAAGGGAGTTCGCTTCGACCCCGTTCCCCGGATAATAGAAGGCTGGAAAATACATATCGACCCTGCAATGCTCAAAGGGGAACATTCGCAAGCAGGAGAAAAAGCACTAAAAATGCTGGCAAACCACCTGCAACGCATTGCCATCCTGGTGCAGAGCGAATCCCTGAAAAAACTTCGCACGTGCGAAATATGGATTGAGCACAGTCACCCCACGCTGCACGCAATGCAATACCACCCAGGCGCAAGCTGGCTCAGATCCAACGGTCATGACCCGAGACTCGTCAAGAAAGTCCACATTCCTCAGGCGCAAGCGTTGCTTTCTCGGGGACAATTGCTCAAGCACCCGGCAGTCGTGCTGCACGAACTCGCCCACGCATATCATGACCAGTTCCTCTCCTTTGAACATCCTGCGGTCATCGCCGCATACAAAAAGGCCAAGGAAGCGGGAAGCTATGACAGAGTGATGCTTTTTACCGGGCAGAACGTCCGGCACTACGCCATGACAAATCACAAGGAATACTTTGCCGAAGGAACCGAAGCTTATTTCTACCGTAATGACTTCTACCCATTCGTTCGAGCAGAACTCAAAAAGCATGACCCCGATCTTCACCGGGTAATGGAAAAGGTGTGGGGACCTGCCCGTTAAGCCAGTTGCACCTGTCTTCTAGGGCAGAAATCCATCATGGAGCCTCCAGGGTGAGCCGCTAATATTATTCAGCCTTGTTAGGAATCCTCTTCCTCCTTTTCCTGGGGAATCAATAACGACTCGCCTTCTTCCTCCTTTTCCTGGGGAATCAATAACGACTCGCCTTCTTCCTCCTTTTCCTGGGGA
>JAAESJ010000395.1 GCA_024229495.1 Verrucomicrobiaceae bacterium
ATCGTCATCGCCATTATGCTCGCAAGCGGCAGAGAGACCACCAGGGCCCCGAAGGTCGCCGACCGCTTCGCTATCTCACTCGCTGTCACTATTACTGCTCCGCTGAATAATCCCTTGCCTACCAGGCTGACCCAGTTCATGCCCCTCGAGGGGGCCACAGGCACTCAAGCATGCCGACGCCCGGTGTACGCCAGTATTCCGATAGCAACCAGTCCTCCGGCCAGCCCTATCATCAGGTACTCCGGCTCCTCCTCCCACCTCGAGGAGTCGAGGGGGTACGCGTCCGCGTTGTTACCGACGCCGTCCCCATCTGTGTCAAGCCACTCCTCCACGTCCATTGGGAAGGCATCCGAGTTGTCGCCTATACCGTCCCCGTCGGTGTCTATCCACTCGAGCGGGTCAGCCGGGAAGACGTCGGTGTTGTCACCCACTCCGTCCCCGTCGAGGTCGCCCCACTCGAGCGGGTCATCCGGGAAGACGTCGGTGTTGTCACCCACGCCATCGCCATCGGTGTCAACCCACTCCTGGCGATCCGTCGGGAAGGCATCGGCGTTGTCCCCTATCTCGTCCCCGTCGGTGTCAAGCCACTCGGAGCCGTCCTCAGGGAACGCATCCCCCCTGTCACCCACGCCATCGCCATCGGTGTCGGCCCACTCGGAGGGGTCATCCGGGAACGCGTCCGCGTTGTCACCTACCCAGTCCCCGTCGCTGTCAACCCATTCACTGGGGTCTAGCGGGTATTGGTCCGAGTCGTCTGGGTAACCGTCGCCATCGACGTCCGGGTCAAGGGAATCGCAGATGCCATCGCCATCCAAGTCGTCCGGGACGCTATCTGGTGACCATTGGTCGGTGTCGCAGGACTGCTCGTCCTCATCCGACCACCCGTCATTGTCGTCGTCCTCATCCGCGTTGTCCCCTATTCCGTCATCGTCGTTGTCCGACCACTCGGAGGGGTCCTCGGGAAACACGTCCTGGTAGTCGAAGTAACCGTC
>JAAESJ010000396.1 GCA_024229495.1 Verrucomicrobiaceae bacterium
AGCGTCTGCCACTTCCTGCGGTAGAATATCCCCTTGAGCTGCCCCTCCGTCATGGGGTTGTCAGCGACTATCAGAGCGGTCTGCCTCTCCTCCCCCATGAGGCGCACACGACGAGGGGGATTCATGAACGGAGCGGTAAGGCGGGGGCGTGGAGGGGTTTTTTCGTCGTCTGAGGGTGTGTGCGTGAATAGATCACTGCTTTTCTGCCACGATGATTTCTGATGGGTTTGGCCGATTTGCCTTGAACGAATTTATTTTCTCATCACTTGGATAACCCAAACAAATCCCGCAAAGTAACGAGTAGTTTTTACTGATGTCAAATTCCTTGCGGACCGCGTCTTCCCAAACTGCAACAGCACCTTGTGGGCATGTGCCCAATCCTTTGGAATGAGCTGAAAGTATCAGGTTCTGCATAAATAGGCCGGCATCAGAGGCTGAATATTTGCCAAGTGATTTGTGTGTAAAGATAAACAACTCGACCGGTGCTCCGAAAAAATCATAATTTCGAGCCCATGATTCGTCACGAGTCTTTTTATCGTCTCTGTCTATCTCCATAAATGAAGAAAAATCTTTGCCCTGATTTTTTGATCTTTCTATCAAATCTTTGTGGTAGGGCCTTGTTATTATCCAATTGCTCGTCGGTAGTCCTTTTCTCTTTAGAACTGCTTTGATCTTTCCAAAAAAGCCATTCCGGGCACCTTTTATTGCATTCCACCTAGAAAGAAAATCTTTCGAAAGTCGGTCGCGTACGTCTCCTTTAGCAACGGCCACCTGAATGGGTCGGGTGTTGCTCCAACTTGGTGATGTGAGTCCATCAGCAATTAATTCTTCAATTATTTCATCGGAAACCGGAGTGGGTAAAAAATCCCGTGTTGAACGTCGTGATGCTACAAATGCTTGAAAATCATTAGAGTCAAAATCCATATTCCAAACCACCAAACAATTACGCGCCCCGACGATCAGAGTATGGCGTCCAAGAGCCACTCGGGGTCGAAGGGTATCAGGTCCTCATAGCCCTGCCCGACGCCTGCTAGGACGATCGGCCTGCCTGTGGTGTGGGCTATCGAGAGCGCTGCGCCGCCGTTGGCGTCGGTGTCCATCTTGCAGAGGACGGCGCCGTCGAACCTCAGCATGCTCTGGAACACCCTGGCCTGCTCCACCGCGTCGTTGCCCGCTAGAGCGTCTGCCACGAAGAGGACGAGGTGCGGCTTGGTGACGCGATGCACCTTCCTGAGCTCCTCCATCAGGTTGGTCTTGTTCTGCATCCTTCCGGCTGTGTCTATGATAACTATGTCATCGCCCCTCGCTGCAGCAGACTCCACCGCGTCCCTGGAGATGGCTGCCGAATCGCCCCCCCTCTGGCTGGAGATGCAGCGCACCCCTAGCCTCTCGGCGTGCGTGGTGAGCTGGTCTATCGCCCCCGCACGGAAGGTGTCTGCTGCGGCGAGCACGACGGAGTAGCCGTCCTTGGTGAGCCTGTGCGCCATCTTGGCGGTGGTTGTGGTCTTCCCCGTCCCATTGACCCCGACTACCATGATGACCACGGGGCCCTCGGCCTCCGA
>JAAESJ010000397.1 GCA_024229495.1 Verrucomicrobiaceae bacterium
TAATGCTTAATATTATTGCTGTTTTGTTGAATATGACTTTGTTTTTCATAATTTATTTAATTTTAATATATTAGTATATACTAGATTTCGTATTGTGAAAGACGTTTGCGATAGTAGAAGCGGTCTAAGGCCTTTCCCCCCACATCCCCACGTCGGGTGATAGTAACGCCGCGTGGAGTATTATATATAGCGTACATACGGCCGCCCATCCACATTATATCCATCGACTTAATTACGCACGCCCAATCACCTACCATTAATCGTAGCACTATCCACCACTACATATTAGCTATTTTTTTGTTGATGCGGCCGCTGATAATTCATCTATTTGGCTTTTTATTTCATTAATATTCTCCCGCATTTTAATTCTCAAGCGCTTAGTTACCCAACTATAATACCACAGAGTAATTGCTAATACAACAACATTATCAAGTAAAGCTATAATTAAGCAAATAGGCAATGAAATCATATTATTGATTTATTATATGTAAATTACCTTCAAATCTCTTAGCGAGGGGGGCACGGGAGGGGACAGCCTCATGCGCGGTATGATGAGGGGAAGTGAGCAAATTAATTAATTGGCGCAAGAGGGGTTAGGGAAGTACCCCCAATCGATGAGAGGGGTTAGAGAGGTACCCAACATTCGCGTGAGGGGTTAGGAAGGTACCCCCAATTACCCAAGGGGGTTAGGGAAGTACCATCGTGGCCCCAAGGGGGGTTAGGGAGTACCATGTTGCCCCCAAGGGGGGTTAGGTAAATAAATATCTTCCCAATTAGATTAACCCAGCTTTTCATTCGTCGGCGGAAGTAGTTATGAAAATTAATTAATTTCATTACCATCCCCTCATCATACCGCGCATGCCTGCGGGAGGGGGGAAGGGGGGTTTGGTCATTTATTAAGTGTTCGTACGTGGAAGAAATATGAAATCCACCATTCTCGCGCATTGAGCGCAGATATACAAATATCTCTAATAAAGTAAAA
>JAAESJ010000398.1 GCA_024229495.1 Verrucomicrobiaceae bacterium
CAGGTTCCCCTCGGTGTCGCTCAGCAGTGACGGTCCAAAGAGTCAGTCCTATACCGGTAGCGGAGTAATGATCCCTGCAGAGTTTCGGCCATCACACCTGTTTGCTAAGATGTTCCTTAGGGGTAAGCCGTCTGAGCTTGCAAGGCAGAAACAGAAGCTTGGCGACGGTCGAAGTATCCTTGATGAACTCATGGACCAGACCAAGGCATTACTCAAGACAGCAACGGCAGCTGACCGTGCAAGTCTGGAGGAATACTTTGAATCGGCTCGTGATGCCGAGAAGCAAATGGCCGAGGCTCAGGCCTGGATTGATAAGCCTAAGCCGGAAGTCGACCAGCCGCGGCCCAGTGATATTGATGACAAGGGGGATATTATTGGCCGAATGCGCCTTTTGCTGAACCTGGTGCCGTTGATCATCCAGACAGATTCCTCGCGCGTGATCAGTATCGTCATTCAGCACAATCATGGCATACCGAAGGTCGACGGCGTGGACAGTGAGCACCATAACCTATCCCATCACGGGCGTGACCCGAAGCGCATTGACCAGCTGAAGAAAATTGAGCGTGGCATTGTGAGTTGCTTTGGGGATTTTCTTGCCCAGATGAAGACCAAGCAGGAAGAGGGCGGATCCTTACTGGACAATACCACAACGCTCTTCGGCAGTAACCTGGGCAATGCCAGTGCGCATGACCCGCGGAACAACCCGATCCTGATTGCCGGGGGCGGGTTCGACCATGGGCAATACATTGCTCATGATGCCAAGAAAAACACTCCGCTGTGTAACCTCTTTTTAAGTATGCTCGGAGAAATGAATATTGAGGCGGAGTCTTTTGCCTCCAGTACGGGGAAATTGGAATGGTGAGGTCAATGACCGTCCGGGTCTTATAAATTCTTTTTAGTAAATTTTTTTACGGGGCCACGAGTCCCTTTTTGACCATTTCCTCTTTGGAGAGGCGTGGACGGACTCGTGCAGGAGTAGGGAGTCCAGTGACGCGATCGAACTCATCGGCTGTACGAAGTTCAGGAACATTGTCTCCGGTTCGTTTCTCCCAGGCCGCTAGGGCCGTTCTCATTTTTCGAAGGAGAGTAGTATAGCGTTCGTCTCCGGCCAAGTTGTTAAGTTCATAGGGATCGATCTTGGTATCGTATAGCTCTTCCTTGGGCCGGGGCGCGGTGAAGCATCCATGCTGATGACTATTGAGCTTTCCCTTGTCCCGGAGCCGGAGCAACTCGACGTAGGTTGGGCTGCGGAGGCCGTCAGCGGATGGGGTTTGCGGAAGATCGTTGTAGTAGTTGCGGATGTACTTGTATCGTTCATTGCGGACGGCCCTGACATGATCCTCAAAGTCGTGCCAGTTCTTTTCCGCGAACGCATAGTCGCGTATTGGTTTCTTGGGGTTTATGAGAAGAGTGGAGAAATCGACTC
>JAAESJ010000399.1 GCA_024229495.1 Verrucomicrobiaceae bacterium
CAGGGCTTCACCTCGATAGGCAAAGTCACCATCAACAAAGAGAAAGATGCCAAGAAGTTCGAGGCCGCCTCCGGCTTCTTTATCGAGAAAGACAACCCGAAGAAATAAGGATCAATCCTTTGGCTGGTCCCAAAGGCGGTGGGGATCACCCAGCCGTTTCATCTCGGAGTGCAGCAGGGCTTCCATTTCCTTCAGCTTGTCTGCATGCCTGGGATCGCCTGCGAGGTTAAGCTGGCCGGGTCCCGGCTTGGCTTCCGACAGGGCCTTCACCTTGGCATCATGGTTTTGCACGATGTATTCATGGGGATTGTCCTTGAGGTTGAAGAGTTGGGTCTGCCGCACCTTGCCCTCCATGACATCATACTTGATTAATTTCCAGTCCCCCTTGCGGACCGAGCGCATGCCCGGCTTGGTGCCTCCGCAGTAGGCTCCGTAGAGCACTTCGCGGACCGTATCTGCCTTTCCCATGAGCACAGGCTTGAAGCTGCGCCCCTGGCTGGTGGCAGGTATTGCTATACCGGCAAGATCACAAAGGGTGGAGAGTGTATCCAGCAGGTAGACATTTCCGGTGACACGGCTTCCCGGCTTGATGCCGGGTCCCTTTACAAACAGGGGCACGCGCCAGGTGTGCTCGTAGAGATTTTGTTTTCCCTGCAGCCCGTGTCGGCCGATCGCCATTCCATGGTCTGCCGTATAGATAATGTAGGTGTTGTCGAGCTCTCCCATGGTTTTGAGTTTCTTGAGCACCCGACCGACCTGCTGATCAATGTTCTCGCTGCATGCCAGTTGCCGGCCAATTTCGTTGCGAATGGTTACGGCATCACGGCGCTCCCAGACCCCGCCGACGGATACCTCATCACGCAGGCCGGGGTGACCGTGGTGAAAGGGGTGCTTGGGCAACCAGTTGAGGGGGAGACTCGGGGCTTTCGGGTTTGCCGGGGGCAGTGACTTGCGGTCGCGATGGTTCACAGCACCATATTTCTCAAGGAGCTCGGGTGTGCCGTCACGGACATCATGGGGATGGGAGAATCCGAAGTAGATAAAGAACGGGTCACTGTCATCGGTTTTCTCCCGCGCATTGAGGTAGTTGATGACCTGCTGGCCGTGCCATGCGCTGCCGGATTCAGCCGTGCCGCCACGCTTTGTGGCATCGTGAACCACCTGAAACTGGGCATTGGCCAGGCTGTAGCTGTTGCCTTTCTTGCAGGTTCGCATGGTGTCATATCCCGCACGGTTGAAGACGGCTGGCAGGGTATTATTCAGGATGCCCTTGCCGCCGGTAATCCCCTGCTCGCGCTTCAGGTGTTTCTTGCCCCGTGGAGGCAGATGCCACAGCGTGCGCCCGCTCATGATCATGGTGCGTGAGGGGGAGCACACTGCTCCGGACATCGATCCCATGTGGTAGGCGGCATCGAACACCATGCCCTCCTTGGCGATTTTACCGATGACCGGGGCATCAAGGGGAGAGGAAGGGTCATAGGCCTTGAAGTCAAAGGGCGACTGGTCGTCAGCGACGATGAAGAGGATATTTGGTTTTTTGGCAGCGCCGATTGAGGTGGCCAGCGCCATGACCAGGACAAGCACTAAAGATTTCGCGGATTTCATGAGTTATTTGATTGAGATGATAACCTGCATATTAAAATGAGAAGACAAGAGCCAGCTCATTGGCATGAAGAGGAAATCGTTCAATGCAAACTTAATAGGCAAGCGAATTTTCGTCCAAGGATTATGAGTCGACCTTGAAGAGATCTTTTTTGAAAGGCGGAATCAACACCGGAGCATGTTTTCGCGAATGCAGAAATGCAGTGGCATAGATGACTGCTATTTCGGGATTAACTGGAAATAAGCAGTGTCGTCATCCGATGCAAACTCGATCACCAGCTCCCCCTTCTCATTCAGCTTCAGGCTGGCTGCCTGCTGCCCGAGGTGTAATTCACTGAACTCTTTGAAATCCTGCGTTTTACGGAAACGAACGTTTAACGATACCTTGCCATCAGAGACTTTATTGATAGAGGGAGAAATCGCCAATGCCTTTAGCTGTTCAGCAGTAAGCAGGTTAAAGTTCTCCGGATTATCGATCACGTTGTTTTGTCCCAGCAACCTTCCGCTTTCAGCAGCCTCGCTGGAGGCTTGTGCGATTTCAGCATCGGCTGCGGTCCTGGTGATCAATCCAAAGGCTTCCATCTCCGGGGCAAGGCTGGCAATCTCGGCATTGCTTGCCTCAGGGGAGATGTCAGAAGGCTCAATGGGCATAAAGGTGATTGACCGGAAGCCGTTCCAGCCGGCAGGTTCTGGGACGACTACCCGTTCGCGATTTGACTTCCAGCGTCGCTCTCCGGTCTGCCACCCTAGATGAAGATAGGAAACCATCGACCCATCGGGCTTAATGCAATAGAGGGAACCTGAGGACGCAGAGTGAACCTGTGTGAAAGCTGCCCACCCCGAGCCTGCCGTTCCTCCTGGAAGAAGGACTTTTTCAGACTGGGAAACCCAGTTGTTATTGCCGTTCTGCCAACCAAGGTGCCGATACCATCCGAGTTGTCCATTTTGTGACACGACATAAAACACTCCTGCTCCTCCATAAATGACATGCTTAAAGGCTGCCCATCCTGAGCCTTCTCCGCTACCTGTGCTAAGAACAGTTTCCGAAAGGCTTGTCCAGTTAGGTGTTCCTGTCAGCCAACCCTCATGCTTATACCAGACCAGGGATCCGTTGGGCTTTATGCCATAAAGAACTCCTTCTCCTCCGGGAATGACCTGCTTGAATTGATTCCATCCACCGGTAGTCAACAAGGCTGGAGAATTTTCAGTCCAGTCTTCCTGTGCGCTACCTCCCCTTTGCCAATCCGAGTGACGATACCATCGAAGCGCTCCACCTGAATCAACAGAATAGAGGACGCCCTTGCCGGCTGCCACAACTGTTTGTGCATCGGAAAGGGAGGTATAGACCTGGCGCCGACGATCATCTGCTTCCACCACATCCCTTGCCACAATTTTTTCGCGGGCATAGTTGGACCACTCGTTCTTCCATGAAACAGAGGTATTTCTATCAGATATCCGGCTGTTGTGACGATACCAGGCGAGTTCACGCCCTCCGGAAATGGCTGGATCAGCTTTTTCTTTCAAGGCAAAGATCACTGCTGAGTTCCGATGTACTCCGGGGTTACTCTCCAGTCCGGAGACGGTATTCACTGCGGTTGTTATTACGGGGTTGTCCAGATTTTGGGGAAAATTAAAACCCTTCTTACGCCAGTAGACACTCATAGAGTCGGCAGCAGTGTAATTGGTAATTGATTCCACAAAGAGGTTGATGCCGGCGTCATCAGAATCATTGAAACTCGTCCCCTGCGAGAACCATTTGAGCTGGATTCCATCACTGTTATTTGAGTGAGCGCCATTCCAAAAGGCGGTCACTGTTCCCAGCTCACCCTCTTGATGGTTTTCAGACCCCTGCGGGGCCGCCACATAAACTGCGGCCAGGTATAGGCTTTTTGCTTCGTCACCATCTCGCACAATTGAATCAAGTAGCCGATTAGGACCCCAAGAAATAGCAGCACCTAAATTGTTATCATCACGGTTAGTGGGTGTCTGCAACCCGTTGTCGTTATCGAGTATTAACCTGGGCACAGTGATAAGATTTTTATCTTCGTTGACCCGCACATACCAAATAGCCAGGCCTTGGTCGCCTACGTTCTGGTCGTATTGGGCAGTGGTTGCGCTGCCTTCGGAATTAATTCTTTTGCGATACTCAAGGATGAAATACTCATCAGTGCCGCGGGCAGGATCGTAGAGAATTATGGGCCTTTCCTCCAGGGGATGACCCTGGTAACCGGGGAGGCGGTTATTTGGCGAACGAAGCACGCCACCTCCGATGGGATCGGCCAACGAGTAAATTCTCGGTTGCTGCCACCCGTAACGGATGGCGTGCCATGGATCGATATGATAGAAGAACTGGTTGCTGCTGACCGTGGCTCCCATTAAGGTGGCATTCTGGTTAAAGCCCCCTGGATTGTATAAATCCAAAGCGTCCCAGTGATGTGCGACTTCGTGCAAGACGGTCACCAGATTGACGCCGTCGGTGAAGGACCCGATCCAGTAATTAGAAAGAAATGTTTTTCCATCGTGGGTTTTCTCACGATTAAGTGACCGGGCCGCTCCTCCGATTGCTGGATCGGCCGTTACCAGAACGACAATCAGTTCGTGGTTGTCGATTACATTGTTTAGGTCCTTGTCGAATCGACTAAAGTCGACTCCCGATGCGTCGGCCTTTGCCAGGGCACGACGTCGATATTCCTTGTCCCAGTCACCGGGCCCTCTTGCGGCGTTGAAATCCTGTTGATTTAATTTTATGAAGGGATCACCTGCAGGATTCCCCCTCAGGATTCCATTCACAATTCCCGGACCGGTGGCCGGCACAATGTTCAACCTGCCATTGGAAACCTCCTTGAAGTAACCGCATAAGGTTCGGTTTGTCGTACTGCCATCGCCGAAGTATTCCTTTGCGAGCCTGACCTGAATTGATGGTTCGGGGGTGGGCTCGGGGTCGGTATTTCCCGCCAGGATCAAATTCCATGGTTTCTGCTTTTGGTATTTGTTTGTTGAAGTGATGATGATGGTCTCGCCCTCAGGAGGGTCAAAAGTCACCACAGCAGCATGGGAGCCCCAGGTGATGTCACTTCCATCGTCCGCATTATCTTTGATTGTGAGAGTGAGCTGGGTGTTTGAATCGCGGCTTTCCAGGATGGCTGTCTTTCCTCCTACTGTAATGTTCCAATTGTTTCGCAGTTCAGGCGTTGAGGGAAGAGCAGAAAGGGGAGTTTCATCATTAAACTCAAAGCGGGCAATGAATGTCCCATCCCGTTCATCTGGCACA
>JAAESJ010000400.1 GCA_024229495.1 Verrucomicrobiaceae bacterium
ATTGCAACATGGTGAAGACGGGCGGCATGCACAGTGCGAAGCCTGGCCCTGTTGTTGTAGGTTGACCCGTCCTCGTCAGCCCTGAATCCGATGCTCACAGCACCGGAAAGATCACCACGCTTCAATGCCTCAGTGATCGCGCTTGCCCATTCGGGTAGCTTCCCCTCGAATTGCAAGCCGTTTTCTGTTGACCGGAGCGCCATCGTGCCAGCACCGACCCGCGCAAGCGGAATCTGCTGTTCGAACGCATGCCCCATATACATGGCGGTGTTTTCATCCCAACGCAATGCATCGGGCTTGAATCGCTCGCGGTATCCGTTCAACTCCGCAAGCGGGGCGGTCGAATCATTCCAGGCGATAGCAGTGCCGCGGAACGTCATGCCGTCAGCTATTTGGATCGGCATCGCGGAGCGATATTCAATCATCAGAAACCCCCATCGAGGTATCTATTCCAGAATCATCCGCATCAACTGCGGATTGCTGGGTGTAGTTTTTCGAGATGACGAATTCATCAAGGCCGGAACCGTCTGGCGCCGGGGACATTTCGAGCGCGTTTCGGGCTTCAGCTGGGCTAATGATCCCGGCATCGATCGCCTGGCGCAGACTGGCAACCGCTTCCCCGTAGCTTCCTCGGCTCAGAGCCCGAGTATCGAAAACGATTCGCTGATCTGGGGCCAGCATCTTGAGCGCGACATGAGCCGCAAACCTGGAAAGCAGTGGCCGCAAACCAGTCTCGATATACCCGTAGACCTCGCGCTGACCCTGGCCCTGGGCGAGTCCAGACTGATCACTGGCGTATAGCATCGAGGCCGGAACCCCGTAGATCCTGCCGACATCGGCGACGCCGAAATTCTGACTGGATACGTATTCGTTTCGGCTCAGTTCGTTCTGGAATACTTTGGCTTCCATGCCGCCGCCGGTGACAATCGGGGATTCCCAGCCGTTGGCGTTGCCATGCGTTTCGGCAAACTTCTCCTGAATCCGCTGTACCGCTTCCGGGGAAAGCTGGTCGTCAGTCTTCAGCGCCACTTTGCCAAGCGTACTGGTGAAGGTGCGTTCGGCTGCGGCGTATTGAGCAAGGATGGTTTTTAGCACTGTACTGTGCTGCTCAAGTGGTGAAACGCCCCAAAATGGGGTTTCACCATCGAGCCGCACGTGCAGAACCTCTGAGGGTGAGATGGCACCAATGCCGGCAACGTTGTAGCTCAGTGCAGAGCGATCAGGGTTCCAGTTCACAGACCAGCTGCCAAATGCTTGCGGCTGAATTGAATCAACTGCACCGGCACCGGTTCGCGTGATCAGGGAAAGGTGATTCCCCGAAACGGCCAGATCGCGGAACACCCAGGATCGCCACTCATTTCCAGAGAGATCAGGGTTAGGAGCACGGTTGAAGATATCCAGCAGCGGGCTGCCGTCATCATCTTCCCAGCTTGCACCCCGCTTAGTCTGCACGATCACGGGAAGCCGGCCAGCGTCTCCGCTGATCAGTTTAACGCACCTAGCTACTGCTGGAATCTGCAACGCGTTAGCTGTGCTGTAGCTAACGAAATCGGGCGTTCGCCACAGCCACCAGTTTGAACTGCCGGGAGTAGTACCCAAGATTCGATTTGCAAGGCCACGGATGCTGATTGCCTGATCCCCCGAAAAGGCTTCCGGGGACATAGTAGCATGACCAGCAGATTGCAAGGGGAAAAAGTAAAAAACCCCGTTGCGTGCCTTAATACGCAACGGGGCGAGGTAGTCATATGCGCATGAATATATCAGGTCGACACACCCCCGGAGCCTGTCGGGGTGTCGACCTGAAGCATTC
>JAAESJ010000401.1 GCA_024229495.1 Verrucomicrobiaceae bacterium
AGGTGGGCGGTGTGCCCGGGGAAAGGGTCGCTCGAGAAAAGGCAGATGAATCCGTTCCCTGCGTCGGGAATGTCCCCGGTGATGACGTCGAGCATGGTGTCCATTCCGGCGACGAAGGCCTCGCGCTCAAGGTCCACGGCGGGATCATCAAAGACCCACTGGCCGTGGTATTTGTAGGGGCTGATGACGTTGATCTGGTTGCTGTTCATAATGAAGGTTTTATCTTTTTGTTGGTTGTTATTTGTGGGGAACGGGACGGCTGTCCCTGTCCAGTGCAAAGCGGTAGAATCTCTTGCCGACCGTGATCGGTATCGAATGCGACAGGCCTTCCTTGACCGGGGCCCAGTCAATGAGGTTGTCACTCTGCTCGATGGTCATCCCGAGTGTTACCGAGTTGCGCGCCGGGTTCACCTTGAGGACAACGGACCCACCGCGTCCGTCCTGCACCTCGGCAAGTGTCGGTCGCTCCTGCAGGTCAGAAATGAGACGGTCCTTTTGCTTGGCGGATTCCTGCAACTCGAGCACATCCTGCCGCGCATTTTCAGCATGGTGCCTGAGCATTGCTATCATGTTGACCGTCTCCCAGGGCAGTAGCGCCCCCCTCAGGTTGGTGTCCAAAAAATTGGCCGCTCCGAGATGAACGTTTGGCACGAAGTTGACCGGGTCCCTGACCTGCCTGCTGATGCCCGCGAAATCGGCCCGCCACAGGTCCGCGTCGCTGAAGTCGGTTGCCTTGAACCGGCAACCCTCAAACAGGGTGTAGATCCACCTCTCCGGTGCCAACAGGTAGAGCCTGCCGGTCCTTGTCCTGCTCAGGTTGGCGTTTTCAAACTGGCATTGCCTGAAAACGGTCCCGCTCAGGTCGGTCCCGCTCAGGTCAGCACCGGTGAAGTCGCAGCCGTGGAAAGTCGCTTGCGTAAGGTCGGCGTTGGTGAGCTTGACCCCACTCAGGTTCACTTTGCTGAAGTTGACGAAGGTCAGGTCGGCACTGGGCCCGACCCTGTAACCGTTCACGACCCCGGTCCCGGTCTCAGGGTCAATCTGTGCCGGGGCGGGGCAGGCAAGGGCAACTGCCACAAGTGCCACTATCGGCACGATGATGTTTCTCGGTGAGTGGGCTTTCTTCATGTGCATTGATTCGTTCAGGGTTGTTCCTGGTTGTTTTGTTCGGTGAATGCGCCGTCGGAGAGCTCGTCGATGAGGTGGAAGAACGCACTCGCGTTTGCCCTTGGCATGACAGTCGAACCGTTCGGGAACACGTATCGCCTGCCCATGCCGCGATCGTCGTATTGCATGGCGGCGAGCTGGATGTTTGGTGAGTAGGGGTCGCCTTCCCTGTCGATGAACGCTCCCGGGTTGATCTGCCGCGCGCACCTGGCCTTGGTATGCCATTCGGCGAGCACCAGGCAACCTCCCGGCAGGGTGATCATGCATCCCATGCTGCACAGGTTTCCTGATTCCAGTTCCTGCCCCTCAACAGGGAACTCTGCGGTGCGCCCGTCCCGCAGGGTCACGTAGAGGGTGTCACTGGCCGGCGGGGTTCCGGGGTTCTTCTCAAACCAGCCGCTGTCGATGATGTTGCACTGGAATCCTGTTGGCCTGTCTGTCTTGGTGAAGAGTGTATTTGAGTTCAATTTCTTTCTTGGTGGGTTTCCGGGAATGGGGCCCGGGATTGGTGTTTGGTTAATGGATGTCCTTTACTTTCAGGAGTTTTCACCCTGGTTACTGCGCGGAGCCCTCTCGCCACTGATCATCTGGCGATAGATGGCCTGGAGCCTTGCCAGTTCATCAGCGCTCTTGCCCGGATGTCGGATTTCATTGTCCAGTTCACGGAGTATTTGTTGGCGGAGATGGTCCAGTTTCCCGTCATCGTAAATCGAGGTCGCCCGGGGACTTTGGCCGCCGCTAGCATTCTGGATGAGCTCGAAGAATCCGGGCGACTCCTGGCTTGCCTGCTGCCCGTTGCCGCTCGGCCTTCTCCTGTCCCTGCTGCCATCACGGGTAAAGAACGCGGCGTGGACCGGGGTGTCATCGACCATGAGCGCTGCGCCTACCGATTCAGGGCCCTCGTATCGGCAGTCGCGCCCGAGGCCGACGGATTCGAACTCGGACTCCTCAAGGGCCGGAAGGTTCTCAAGGAACTTCTCGGCCTCCTCCCTTTCGGGGAGGGTTTCCGAGTCAGGTTTGCTTGAGGAGAGCGCTTCCATGGCGTAGCTCTCGAGGAGGATATCAAAGTTCTTCTTGAATGCCCTGCCCAGGGAAAGCATGTCGGCACCGGCCGGCTTGCCGTCAATGAAGGCGAGCATCCCGAACTGCTTGTCGACCGTCTCGAAGCGACCCTTGTATTCGCTGAGATCATCGCGCCTGGACTCGTGGGCATCATGCATCGCGCCTGTCGGTGACTGGGTCCCCACCTTGCAGTGAAGTACTGCGATTTCATCCCACACCTCTCCCTGGTCCGATGCGTAGCTGGGCTCCGGCGAACTCTTCAGGGAGTGGGACACGGACATGAGCTTCTTCTTGCGGACCTTGGGCGCCATGACGGTCTTTGAGTGGCTGAACTTCTCGCTCGTGGATCGCCACCGGCCCTGCTCGGTGCAACTGACCGGGATGATGGTCGTTGAATTGGCATCCAGGAGGATCGTGGTGTTCGCTACCCGGTTCTGCTTTGCCCCCTTAAGTTCCTCACCATCAAGGATAAGTATCTTCTTGTCCGATTCGTTGGTGACCCTGATGTTGGGCACCGATCCCCCTGAACTGACCTCAGTGATGTGCACGGATTTTTCATCGGTGATCGCGTCGACCATGCAAATGTATTCCGGCTCCTTGATGTCCTTGGCGAGGAGGGGGAAGAGGGTCAGGTTGCGGAACCGCTGGGCCGGCCCGACGGCGGCCTTGCTGATTCTCTTGCTGAGCGACTTGTTCATGGTCCTGGGTGTGGGTGCTGTTGTCATGGTCCTTGGTGTGGTTTGTGGTGCGGTGTGTGTGGTTGGTTAAAATGTTGTCATGAAAGCAAATTTGTCGGCTCCCGCCCCGCGCGATGTCGTGCCGGCAACGCCGATAAAGGCGCTCCAGCGCACAAAGCGCGTGGCGGGACGAGGACTACGTGCGTGCACGCAGACTTCTTTCACCGGGACAGGGCAGGGCTCCCCGCGGGCCCGGTGAAATCTCCGTCTCTCCATGACCACCATGGGTGGCACGGGAAGCGGAGCACCGGGGCCCGGGGAAGCCTCCAACCCGGGTCCGTCCCCTGCCCTTCCAGGCAAGGGACCGGTCGCTAACAAATCTATGAAGCAGAGGGTTCCTCGGACTTGCGTTTCTCCTTGTCCATTTCCTCCTCGACGAGGGATTCCAGCGGCGCGTCCATGTCCAACTTGCAGTAGGCCATGTCCATGGATTTCTCGCGCATCGCCCTGGCCTTGCGGGAGACCCCGTCGCCCCAGCTGCTCATCCCCTCCCGGCAATACATGACAGTGGACGCATTGTTCTCGTCGATACTCATTTTCGCTGCGGTGGCCACCGCGTCCTGGTTGGCGCCCAGGAACAGGAACTCCCAGCCGTCCTTGACCGTGCGTTTGCTGATTTTACGGGAGATCTGCTCCCAGTTGTAACGGGTCGAGGCGTTCTCGTGTCCGTCGGTGAAGATGGCAAAGATCACCTTCCCAGGGCGTTGATCCTCAGGCATTTCCTTGATTCTGCGGCGTGTTTTCTTGATCGAGAGACCGATCGCATCGAGCAGGGCAGTCATGCCGCGGGGCTGGAACTCATTGGCACCCATCTCAGGCACCTCACTGATGGGCCGAGAGTCCACCGGATTTTCAAACTCGGTGTCAAAGAGCATCAGGGTAAGGTTTGCCTCCCCCTCGACGGACTTCTGGTCGTTGAGGAAACGGTTATAGGAATCAACGGCAGGCTCCTGCATGCCTCGCATGGAGCCTGACCTGTCGAGGACAAAGACAAGTTCGGTTAGGTTGGAATTTTTCATGGCGCCTCTATAGCATAGGGGGTGGGACACCGCTAGGGTGACACTAAAAAAAAGTGCTCAAAGGGGCACTTTTTTTGGGGGGTAGGACAAGTGTTGGGGGTCACCTGGTTCTATGTTACAGTATATTCATGAAAGGCCAATCCAAGACGCCCCGATCGGGCGAGACCCGGAGACCCATTGAACGCATCTTCAGGATCCATGAGCAGGTCCAGCGCGGACGCTTTCCCAACTGCCGAAAACTTGCCGACAAGGTAAAGGTGACCCAGAAGACCGTGCAGCGCGACATCAACTTCATGCGCGATGGCCTGGGCCTCCCCATCGAGTATGACCCGGTCAGGCACGGTTATTTCTACACGCAACCCGTCGGGGAGTTCCCGCTCCTTGAGATGAGCGTTGAGGACGCGGTGGCGCTGTTCCTTGCCCGCCAGGCCCTGACGCCGCTGGAGAACAGCCCGCTTGAGGCGACCCTGCGCGAGAGCTTCCGCAGGCTGGCGCGTTCCCTGGCCGGCAAGGTGTGCTTTAACTGGTCGGACATCGACCAGGCATTCAGTGTCCGTGAGGTGGGAGTGGCAAAGGCCGAGATTGCCATATTTGAGAAGCTTTCCAGGGCGGTCCTGGAGAGCAAGGAGGTCAGCTTTGATTACCGCAAGCTCTCGGCAAGCGAAAGCGAGAGCCGCACCATGCACCCCTACAGTCTGGTGGATGTCAGCGGCGGCTGGTATCTGATCGGGCATGACCTGAAGCGAGACGCCATGCGGACCTTTGCCCTGCAGCGCATCAAGGGCCTTACGGTCTCCAAGACAAAAGGCTTCGTGCGCCCTGATGAATTCAGGGCCGAGGACTACCTGGGGGAGAGTTTCGGGGTCTGGCGCGCCGCGGACGCGAAAGGCAAGCCGCACCGGATCAGGATCCGACTTGAGGGCTGGGCGGCGAGGGTGGCCTCCGAGCGCCGCTGGCACCCCAGCCAGCAGGTCAAGGAGTTACGCGGCAAGGGCGAGAGGTCGGAGATCAGCTTTGAGCTGGCCAACCTTGAGGAGATCACCAGCTGGGTCTTGAGCTGGGGGGCACAGGCCGAGGTGCTCGCTCCCAAGGCGCTGCGCACGCGCGTATCGGGCGAGATCAAGAAGGCCGCCAAGCTTTACCGGAAATGAAAGGCACTGTTGATCATGCCATTGGGCTC
>JAAESJ010000402.1 GCA_024229495.1 Verrucomicrobiaceae bacterium
CGGCAACACCGTTAGCGCAATGAGTGAATACTTCGGGGAAATTCATTCCATCGAACTCAATCCCGCCTTCGCATCCCGTGCCCGGAGAATCTTTAAATCTGACCCGCACATTACCATTCACGAGGGGGACAGTTCCGTCATTCTAAAGGATGTCCTTGAGTTGATTGGCGACAAATCCGTGATGTTCTGGCTTGATGGCCACTATTATGCGGGCGTCGACAGGCTGGTTGAGGATGAATCCCCGATTGTTGGTGAACTGGAGGCAATCAGGAACTCGAAAGTGGATCCTGCGGTGGTTCTTGTTGATGATGTGCGTGAGTTTGACGGCAGCCGGGGCTACCTGTCCATTGATGAGCTAAAGGCTCAACTGGATGGTCTGGCGGAAGGTCGCCAGTTTTATCACCTAGATGATATTTTTCGCTGGCATGCCTAGGAGCGCGAATGCGCTGCTGATCATTTAGCCATTGTCAAAGCGGCCAACCGGCATCGGGAGGTTAGTTCCAGTCATGATGTCGGCACTCGATTGCCCCCGATGTCGTTTTTATGTAACGTGAAATATTGCATAACCCTGCAATAGGAGTTAGACGGGGAATTATGCAATTGCGTTATTTGTCCACTCTTCTAGTCGCCGTTTACGTGGCATTGGCTGCAACCGTGTCCGCTGCTGACCGGCCGAATATTGTTTTTATCTTCAGTGACGATCATGCCCCCCATGCA
>JAAESJ010000403.1 GCA_024229495.1 Verrucomicrobiaceae bacterium
AACGGATCTCCATCGGCTTGAACTGAGGTGAGGGTAGCAAGAGCGACAAGTGTGACGAGGATCTTCTTCATATCTTCTCATTTTTACCACCTCAGTCGCAGGGAGCAAAGCCAAACCACCACCACCCCACAGCGCACAAGGGCACAAGGGCACAAGGGCGGGTGGCTGGTGGTTAGGTGAACTACTCACCCCCCACGATGCAGGTCGCTTGATTGGGGTTGGACTGGGATAGGGAGTTTGTTACTCCTTTAATGCAAGGCGCACCCAGTTCTTGGTCTCTGTAAGTGGAAAGCTCAACGTGAACTTGCCTCCGGCTGTCTCGACCCACTCTCCGCTTTACTGATATGAACCCAATGCTCTCCATTTCGGAACTCACAGTTTCCCACTCAAAATGGGATCTGAAAACGGCAGCGAGCCACCATTGCTGGCCGAACTACGCCGTCTGGCGCCTTGAAGACGAGCGTCGGCCTTGTGAGCTACCGCCTCGTGCGGATCCTCCACCGCCACCACTTCGATTTCCGCCGCCGCTTCTGCGACCGCGACCACCGCCGCTTCTGCGACCGCGACCACCGCCGCCGCCACCGCCGCCCCGGCGTCCACCGCCGCCACGATTTCCGCCTTGCGGTTGTGGCTTGGCGTTACGCATCTCATCGGTGGGCTCGTTGTGGAAAGGGTGGTCATCGACGACCGGAATTTCCATGCGGATCACCTTATGAATGTCCTTCAGCAAGCTGTGGCTGAGCTCATCACACATCGACACGGCTCGCCCTTCGGCGCCGGCGCGAGCGGTGCGGCCGATGCGGTGCACGTAACAGTCCGCCTCTTTCGGCAGGTCGTAGTTAACCACCAGCGAAATGCCTTTCACGTCGATACCGCGCGCAGCGATATCCGTTGCCACCAGCACACTGATGCGGCCGGCGCGGAAGTTCGCCAAAGCGCGCTCTCGGGCAGTCTGTGACTTACTGCCGTGAATAGCGTCGGCGTTGATGTTGACCCGGTTCAGCTGTTCGGCGATGCGGTTGGCACCGTGCTTGGTCGCACTAAAAACCAGCGCTAGCCCGTCCTCGTGTTCGCGCAGGAGATGCTCCAGCAGCCGCGGCTTATTACTCTTGGCGACATGGCAGAGGTTTTGATCGATTTTCTCCACCGTGGTAGCCGGCGGCGTCACCCGCACATGACGAGGATCCTTGAGGATCTTCTCCGATAGATCGATGATCGACATCGGCATGGTCGCCGAGAAGAACAGTGACTGTCGGTCATCGGGCAGCTTGTCGATGATCTTGCGCACATCGTGGATGAAACCCATGTCGAGCATGCGGTCGGCCTCGTCGATGACGAACACTTCCAGGTCGCGCAAGTTAAGGCGACCCTGTTGCATGAGATCGATCAAGCGTCCCGGCGTAGCGACCAGGATCTCAGGGCCGCGCTGCAGCGCTTTGACCTGAGGGTTTTGGCCCACACCACCAAAGATCACCGTCGATTTAAAGGGCAGGTGCTGCCCGTAGTCGGTGAAGCTCTTGGCAATCTGTGAAGCGAGTTCGCGGGTCGGCGCGATGACCAACACACGCGGGCATCGGGGCTTGGCCTTATAAGGATTATCGGAGAGGTATTCGAGGATCGGCAGCGCGAAGGCCGCGGTCTTACCGGTGCCAGTCTGGGCGCAGCCCATCACGTCGTGCCCCTCGAGGACAAGCGGAATGGTCTGCTCCTGGATCGGCGATGGCGTGGTGTATTCGCGATCGCGCAGAGCGCGTTGAAGAGGCTCGCCAAGAGCGAGAGATTCGAAAGTAATAGGCATGATATAGCTTGGGTAGGTCGCGCCATGCAGCGACGTGAAGACACGTCCGAGACGAGGCCCGGGGCGGTTTCTCACATCCGCGCGGCGCGTGGAGGCGGTTCGATGAGAGTTAAGGAACCTAGACCATCCTCATCGAAGAAGCGCGCAGGCAAACCGGCAGCAGGAAGCCCTGCCAAGTCCGGATAGAAGTTCCGACCTTCGTTGTTATTATGGGAAATGCAAGGGCGGATGTTGGGGGTGCCTACTCACCCCCACGATGCAGGTCGCTTGATTGGGGGGATCCTTATGGCCTATCGCTGATCAGCTTGACCGGCCGCTTCCCCCAAGTCTCGCCCCAGCCCTTTGCTTCGGGTTTGCGTGAGGCGCTTGAGGGCGCCGTTGAAGGGATCGGAGATGGGGAGAAGATTAGTTGGGAAGAAAGAGGGCAACTTACCCTAACACCACCACCCCACAGCGCACAAGGGCACAAGGGCGGGTGACCCGCGCCTCCACGGTTGCCGGGGGGACCGAATATCAGAATCGTTGTTCCCCGGAGGGAGTTGTGTTAGGATGGGCGGCGCCCGGCGTTCCTATCCCGTGCGCTCCCATCATGTGCCGGTTTTTCCACAAGCCCGTTTCCTGGGCGGTCGCGACTCTGTTGACGGCGGCAGCCATCTCCTTAACGAGAGCGGAATTGACGGGCGATTACAGCTGGGTCGCCTACAACAACGCGGTTTCGGGAGCTCCGTTTTTCGCGGCAAGCTTCGGGACCACGGTGCCGCACGTGACCGACTACAGTATCGAGCGCGCGCAGACCCCGCCCGCGGTCGGAAACAACGCCGTGCTCTGGTCGGGCGGTCAGACGACTCCGTCTCCGGTTCCGCTGCTTCGTTTCTCCGACGCATCGGACACGGGCGTCTTCTTCGCCGCCGAAATCACAGAGCCAACCGATTCCTGGTACAATGCCACCTTTCGCGACAGCCTCGGCGCCCTGCCGATTGAGGGCAGCGTTCCCGCGCTCAACTTCGGCGACGTGGTCGGGGCGAACTACGCGCAGAACGGCGCCTATCAGAACGACAACTCCCAGGCCCGCCAAGTCTACACCTATTCCGGACTCGATCCCGACAAGCGCTACACCTTTGCCGCCATCGCGACCCAGACGCCGTTCGGCAACGCTCGCGGCAGCGGCGGGTTCGCCAGGGTCACCCTCTCCGGTGCGGATGCCTTCTTCAACAACAGCACCCTCTCGGCGACCATGTCGAATCCGGATGGCACCCTGCGGATGTTCACTGGCGGGCGGCCCATGGAAGGAGACGCCGACGAGCTCAAGACGCGGTGGGACACGGTGCAGGCCAACCTCGGAACCGGGATGGTGGATCACGCATTCCTCACCGGATACGGCGACGACATGATCCGCTTCGATGCCATCGCTCCTGGTGACGATGGAGTGATCCAGATCGTTACGCGCTCGTTCATCGGCGGTGGATTGAACGACGAGAACGACCTCGACCTCAACGGCCGTAACGAGTGTGTCGCCATCGACTTCTGGGCCCTCGGGCAGGCCTCGGAGGCTGTCCAGAGCGAAGATTCCCTGCGCATCAGCTCCTTCACCGTGACCGGCACCATCGCGACCATCGCCATCACCGGCCGTGCGTCGACCCGCTACCGTTGCACCGACTCAGTCGACCTCGTGACCTTCACTCCCGTTGCCACCGATCCGAAGGAGATTCTCACCAGTGACCTCGGCGGCGGAACCGGCGTCGCGGTGTTCACGGTTTCCGCGGAAGGAGAGGAGAGGTACTTCCGAGTGGAGGAAATCCCGTAGAGGTGGATCAGCGTTGAACGTCCCGGGAGAGGTGAACCTGAGCCCTTTCCCCAAGGTTACTTCACGGAAAACAAATGCTACTGCTAGTAAATTGCTTTCTCAGGCCGGGTTTCCTAGAGGCTGAAGGCCCGTTCTCCGAACCCTATGGCCCGGAAAACCTGCTCGCCACCGTGATGCACACCATGTTCGATACGGACAAACTACGCGTCTCGCCCGAACTGTTGCCACCCGAGATCACGAGATTGATCCTCGATGGCCAGCCGATCAAGGAACTATTTTAACCGGGATTCACTCCCCGGAATGCTAAGGGTCACGGTTTTCTTCCGCCTGATCTTATTCTTACCACGTGCACCTTGTTAAGGTCATCCTTACGCTTGCCGAGCCGGAGAAGACCTTCCCCGCAGGTGATCCAGCTCTCATGGTCATTGATATGGCAAACCCCGGAATTTCCCAGTGTTGCCCCTTGCTCCGGAAGCAGGGTTTTTTCTGTGCTGCGGATCACACAAAGACGGCCGGGATCAACCTGCCCGATAAAGAGCGGGGCACGGTGCCGGAAGACGTGGTCATTTCCGGCCCCCTTGCGAGTGTAAATTAGGAAGAGACCGCCTCCAATGCTCGCCCAGTGTTGTTGCGTATTGTAACTGCCCAGAGGCTCTCCATCATCAAAGGTCCACTCACGAACCTGTTCAAAAATCAGACCGTCCCGGCTGCGCGTCACGTAACCACTATGATCTGCCCGCAAGGTGAGGTAGAACCACCCACCATGCTGCGCGAGTGATGGCTCGTATAGCCCGCGCCCCTTTGGGATGTTGAGTTCTGTTCCATGCTCAACGTAGCTCAGTCGGCCGCCCTCGAACCTGCACCGAACCACTACACTGGTGTAATTGAACGCTTTCGCCTCCGCCATGTAACGCACCGGCAGGAGAATATCACCGTTGGGCATATCCACCCGTTGAGTGTTCCCCGCATTGGCCGCAGTAATGGTATTTCCCCCATGATCCTTTTCAGGCATATCTAGGAACCGCAGGGGACCCCAAGAACCATTCCCGGGATTCATCACGGCATAAGACACCCTCTCCCTGCGCCGGTTCTCCTTGGTTCCCTGCTCAAAATTGAAGGTCTTTCCTGTAGCAATCACCTTCCCTGATCCTGCATGGTAAGTCGGCCATAAATCGCCTGCACAAACCTCATATCCATCCTTTTGCCTTGCCCGCTTCAGGGACAGAATGACCCTCGGGACACCCCAGGTTTTTCCTTCATCCCGACTCACGGACTGGTAGATGTCATGAAAATTGTGCACTCCTCCCCTCCCCGTCTCCGACATGGTGGTAACCCACATGGGCTTACTATCCGCACCTGCCTCAGACGCGGGCACAAAAGCCGTCCGCGCCTGCCACCAGTCCCATTGCTTGTCCCTCCCGGGAATCCCGGCCAGTGCCTTGATCTCCAGGGGAACCGTCTTCACCTCGCCGCCACTAGCCGTCCCCGCTGATACAGGCAGAATGAATAACCCGGCAGTAAGGGCAATCAGCAATTGAATCCGTGTCGGCTTTCTCATGCCATACGTTTACCGCATCCGTGACTCTTTTCCAAGGCTTCGACACCCCAAACCTTCCCGGGAATAATCCGGCCAAAGGCCAAGAATAACCTGACGATTGGTTAAATACAACTTGAGTGGTAATTCCTTAAACCGCTTTAAAACCCTTGGCTTTCAGGCATTACTTTTTCCCGATCGGAACGTCGAAATAGTTTTCCATCTCGTGACATGCCATGCCCCACTCACCGAGGACATCCCAGGAATCAAGATGCGTATGCGTGGCAACGCATTCAAGCCCACGACCACCGCGTGCAGCCGCATCGGCATCGATTTGACCACGGGCAAGCTTGATATCGTATACAAGTTGCCACTGATACCAGATGGTATTTCCCGATGGGTAAACAGTTTGGAATGCCGCTCCCCATTTAGTAGCGGGGTCGCCATACCAGCGTCCCTTTCCGCTGACGAAGCCAAAGTCTTTCGCCGTGGACATTCCGGTGTAGCCGGGCCTGCCCGTGTAGGGAAAGGCCAGCCGGCGATTGCGCATGTCCAGCACGCGCCGCGCGGCATGCATTCGCGCCTGTAGATACTGGTCAGCAGTGTATCGGGTCGGGTGCGCATAATACTTGAGCATCCCGGCACGACCTCCCCGCTTGTGCTCAAGCAGCGCACGTCGAATCTCTGACAACGAATTCCCGATCCCTGAATGACAGTGCACATACATGTTGTGCCCACGCGGCGGGGGCTTGTGGGCACGGGCAAGTTCGGCCAGGTCAGCCACCGGCGGCCAGCCATGATCGATAAGGTTACCGTATTTCTTCTTCTCTCCAGGTGTCAGCGGATTCCAGGCCATCATCCTGAAACCGAGAACACGGCCCCAATTCGACCCGTCAGGCAACCAGGCATCTGGCCAACCCGGCCGGTATTCCATCAGGTAGTTCCCGGTGAGGATGTGATGGGATGGCGACCAGGCCCGGGCCATGGCCTTCCACTGTGCCAGTAAAACCGGATCCAGTTCCCTTTGGCGGACCCGTTCATGCCAGGCGTAAGAACTGCGCAGCAGGTCCATGTGCCCCTCGTTGCCATCCATCAGGTAGAGCCAGATCAACAACGGCCCAACCCCACGGGTCAACGCCCTCGGGTAAGGCAATTCGATCTCGTATTGCCGTGCCCGGACCGGCCGGGCATCATCATTGTATTGCTCACACCAGCCAACCACATGACCTTCTCCCATGCGGGCCTTGGCGATGAATTCACCGACCTCGTGCAGATTGTCGATATACTTTTTGTCACCGGTTAGGTGATAGGCCATGACCATGATCTGAAAAGGATCATTGGTCGCACCATCATTGAAAGACGTTCCGTGATAGACGCCGCTGTTGCCTGACCTGCCGCCGCCAAAGGCCCACTGGTCACCCCAACCACCGCCCGGCCTCTTGATTGAAAGCAGCACATCAGCACAACGCACGGCCGATTCGAGATACTTTCTGTCACCACTCACCCTGTAGGCGTAGAGCATGATCCAGAACGGGCGGGTCGTCGTACCGTCCTGTATGCGAATGAAGCGATCACCTTTGCCGGGCCACGGCCAGTGCCCACGGGGCCACTGCGATGCAAGGATCAGCTCCGCGCACTTCAAGCCAGCATCAAGATACTTTTTCCCTCCAAAGATCTCGTAAGCCCGAAGGAAACCAACTGCGGCGTTCCTGAGTCGCTGGACATCTGCACCAGCGTAGGAGCCAATCGCGTTTATCGGTTCAATCTGACCATCAAGCCAGGTCAGGATTTCGGCCTCGACCCGGTGAAGGAGTTGCGGATCGGCCCATTTCTGGCTTTCACGAACCTCTATCCTCGCAAGGAGCGTTTGCAGCTCCCTCTGCCCTGCCACCCGCTGACCATCCGTCAGTTCGCCGTAATCAGCAGTATCCCCGCCGAAGAGTTCCATTCGCTGTTGCCACGACAGCCCTTTATCTGTCAGGGCATCATACGACAAGTCCCTGTAATGCCCGCTTGCCTCGTCGATTACAAGCGGTTCCGCAGCACCGGCGATCGGGCCGGTGGTGGCGGTTAAAGCAAAAGTCAGGACAATAACATTGAGTGATTTCATTCACCCCACCCTAACACCGCCACCTCGAGACGCACAAGCACACCCGACTATCCTGCGCGGTGCATCCTGAAGGCCTCCCGACCGCGGTGAGAATAATAAGCAATAAGCTCAATCTTCTTTATTTAATTCGCCGGCGAAGCAGGAAAGGATCAAATTCATCCTTGCTGTCATAGGCAAAGGGCTCCCAACCTGCGGGAATCTTGCCGGAGGATGTCTTGATTTCCCACTGCTGCCCGGCAGCTGCGACATCCGTTGTGCAGCGGCGGATGAGAAACGGGTCAGACTCATCATTGAAGTCATAGGCAAAAGGTTCCCATCCAACGGGAACCTTGCCGGAGCATGTCTTGACTTCCCACTGCTGCCTGACGGCTGAGGCATCCGTCGCACACTGGCGGATGAGAAACGGGTCAAATTCATCATTGCTGTCATAGGCGAAGGGCTGCCACCCAACGGGTATCTTGATCCCGGCGGTCTTCACTTCCCACTTCTGCCTGGCAGCAGTGGCATCCAACGTGTTGCTGCGAATCAGGAAAGGATCAAACTCATCATTGCTGTCATAGGCGAAGGGCTCCCACCCAACGGGAACCTTAATCCCAGCAGTCTTGATTTCCCACTTCTGCTCCGCATCCCACTCCCCGGCCGTCCCGGTGTCAGCAAGGCTGATGAAGATCAATGAAGTGCATACCCCGCTCATTAGATAACAACGTTGGAACATAATAAGGTTCTTGTACCTGATATTTCTCCACCGTTCAACAAAACAGTTCCGGTTGGCAGCCGCGAAAATTCGTATACCTCCGGCAAGGAGAAACAGGGTCCCTCTGCGGGGGATCATTGCCCGGGATCTATTTTGGGCTCGTAGTCGATCACAAGCTGCGGGGCGTGTTCCGGTTTAACACGGGAGCCGCTCGGCGCCCAGTAAACCGGACCTCTCAATGCGGTCGGCTGGAGGACAAGCTGCACACGACCGTTGCCGTTCTCGTCCCTCTTGATGTCGGTGGGCAATGATGCCTCAATCACATCGGGGTTTGCGGGATTCGGGGCAAGCGAGTAACTGCCGGGCAACAAGCCAGGCAATTCAGGATATTTCAATGAGTCAATGTTCACATCCGTCGGGCTGTCGATAAGCCGGAATTGTCCCCAATAGTTTTCCGGTCTCCCGGCACCGGAAGATGAACCATATAAAGCCTGCCAGTTTGCGGAGAGCTCAGGTGACCTGCGCAGGCGTACCCGCAAGTTCTTTACCTTGCCGATGTCCGCTGAAATACCAAACCTCAGCCATGAACAGGCGGCACCTATGTCCCCGGGTCTCTCGCCCCCCATGGACGCCGGAAAACGGCCAATGGAGTGTTGTGGTGTGGCACGTTTTATCCATGCCTCATATGTCTCGCGGGACATGCACCACCTGCCGCTGCCCTGCATCAACTTGCGGTGCAATTTGCCAAGGCAATCAACGACCAGTGTGTATTCATGCTCGACCTTGCCTGAATGAGCAAGGAGCTTGAACGCCAGCGCATGTGATCCCGTCCTTGCAGGCTGGTTGTTCCTGAGGTGAACCTTGATATCCTTCTGCTCACCGGGCTCAAGTGCCACCGTTCCCTTGCCAGGCATTGTTGCCACGATATCTCCGGAACGCTCAATGAGCAGTTTTCCCGTGAATGGAGTGCTCCGGTGGTTTGCAACCTGTAACGTGATGCTCTTCTCGGGGGTTTTTTCATTCACCCAGATATTTTCCGGCATCTTGATCCCAATGGTCTGGATTTCCTCGCGAATAACCGCAACGCCATTAATCAACGGCATCTGCCGGAGTGCGGGTTCCCCGGTTTTCGCCACCAGGTCTATCACCAGCCCTGAGTCAATGTTGATGGAGAATTCCCTCCAGATACCATGCTCCGACGCGCCGGCTTCCTTGACAATGTCGAAACCGGTAAGCACGGTTTCCCCGTTAAGGCGCACATCAAAAACGCGCTGCCCGGGAACATCGCCGGCGGGTGCGGAAAAGCCCAGGCGTATCTTATACCTTCCTTTGCCATCACCGGGTGTAGTCACCGGAACTGTGCATTGCCTCATCCCGCGGATGGCCGAAGTGAAAACAAAATGCTTATCAGCATTGCCTTGCGGGATAGATTGCGAATGCCGCCCCACAGCCCCACCCCCGGGGTATGTGACCACCCCCGCTTCAAGGTCAAGTAACAGCTTGTGCCGGTGCGGGCGCTCCGTGGTCAACCAGAGGTTTCCGTCCGGATCCCGCCGGTCGCCTGTTCCGCCAAGGTCAAGGTAAAGGTGCTTTACCGGAAGGACGGGACCGGGCTGGGCAAAAAGAAAGGGCGTTGCGGGAAGCGCTTCCACTTGTCCCATGGCCACGGAAAACGGCAATGACCAGGAACAACTGCAGTAAACAGCCATTGGAGGCTTGATCATCATGCCGCCTCCGGTGATTGCATCAAAGAGACAACTCATTCGGCTGTGATAGAACGTATAGAGACCGTCATCATTGAGCAAGTCGTGATAGGCAACACCCGTTGATCGCCCAAAGAGAAAATGCCGTGAGGCGGAAAACTGTCCGCACTGTTTCCCGTAACGACACCATGCCCAGTCCACTTCCTGGCCGGTGACCGGATGAGTCCGCTGCCGGCGCGCTCCGGTCTTGAGATCATAGCCCCAGGGTTCAGCATAAATGGTGCCGTTGGCAATGACCGGCCGGGTTCGATAATCGGCGTATTTGCTCCACATCAACTTTCCGGTATCGCCCGCGTATACTGTCAGGGTGCGTGGCTTGTAGGCACCATTGGGCCATTGTCGCCATCCCTTGTCGGCTCCACTTTGCGTTGCAAAGACAACCGTGTTGTCGCTGGCCATGGTGAAGGGAATAATCGACGGGTTGTAGTGAACACCGCGTCGACCGCTGTAAAGAAAGACATTGGTCGTGTCGATTCCGGTTTCGTAGAGGATTTTCCCGGTTTTCCCATCCAGGGCGGCCATTGCCTGTACCGTGCGCTTGGAAGGGTCAAAATCCTTAAACCGTTCCGGGGCATGCTCTTGCAAATAGCCCTTCATCTCGTTGAGGGCTTTCTCACGGTGTGCGTCAGTTAATGGAATACTACAATACAATCGACCGTCACTGATTGCCACCCAGCTATGCCACTGGCGTTGCTGCCCTGCTCCGCCAATTGTCCAGAGGCGCTTGCCGGAGGCGGAATCCTCCGCAAAGATACAACTGAAATCCTTCTTGATCTCCTTGTCCCCCTGTTTAGTGATTTGCTGCCATTGCACATGAGCGTAGACAATCTTGCCGTCACGACTGGCAGCCATTTGACTGATTGTTCCCTGCTCCATCATCCTGGGAAGCACAACGCCGCCAATCTTCTTGCCCGTCTCAAGGCTGACGCGTTCCCACAGCGCCTTGCCCGTGGGGCGGTCACCATCCATTATTTCCCTGCGCAGGTAAACTGTCTCGTCGGCAAGAAAGAAGCGTGAATTCTCCGGGCACGGATAATACCAGATTCGGCGCCCGCTATACTGATCACACGCAATAATGCCATTGTGGACGGGAAGCAGCATCAGGCCGTGCGCAATGCGCGCTGGCATACTGTTGTTGCCATAGCGCAATACCGGCGGTCCATACCACAGGACTCCCAGCGGACCCTTGAGCGCACCATCATCACTGCACCCGGTATTACCGGAATCACCAAGCTGATGTGTCCAACTCCCGGACTGCGCCAGTTGCGGGCGGACCCGCCGGCTCCAGACCGCATCCCCGCTCTCCAGGATGGTCCAGTCCTTCTGCCCGCTAGCAGCATTCCATATTCCTAACGCATCAGCAGTGGCCTTGCCACCCCCTATCAACGCAATACCGCGAATGGGTTTTAAAATGCGCGAGCAATCCTCAATTGTCCCTTTCGAGGGAAATGTTCCCTTTGCCGCTGCCTCTGAAACGATTAAGTCGGCATAATAGGAGGGCAACGGCAATCTGGTGCCTGACCGTTGGTGAAAAACCGTGATCCGTGTGCCATTCAGGTTTGCCTCAGCGTAGGCGGCTCTTGTGGCGATCGCCTTTTTCTCGTCATCAAAGACAGCGCAAACTGAAAGATCTGTTTGCCGGGCCAATTGCTCGGCCAACGCACCGCTCTCGCAGTCAAGAACCACCGCGTAACCGGCTCGGATATCCGTCTGCTGCACAATTGATGCGGCAGTTTCCCGGAATAATTCCTGCTCCTCCAGGGCCACATTATCAGCCATCTCGGTAATCGTGCCGTGCTTGGCGGTTCCCGGGGGAGCAAAGCAGCGGATGATCCCGCGCCGGGTCGCGACAAACAACCGCCCGTTTGCGACAACCAACTGGTTGGCCCGTTCAGGTATGTGCGTTGACCAGAGAATGTCACCGTCCTCCGGACGGCGTGCCAGGACCCTGGATCCAACACCTTTCTTTGGATCAATCTGAAACATCGAGTGATAAATGATGCCGCCTGCCATGATGACGGTGCAGGCGTCCGGGTCATTGCGGAAATGCACGCCACCCACGCGGTATTTGCTGCTGCCGGAGCGCAGACCAACCACCGAGTCGACATCGGTCCAGTGCGTAGCATCTTTTTTCTCACGCCGGTCCCAGATCATCACTGCCGGCTTGTTATGTTCCTTCTTTGCCGACTGTGCCACGTCGCCCAGGTAACGGGTATCCCCGACTCTCACGCCGAAGACCGGAACATCACCCCCATAGGGAATGGAATGCGGATCATCCACCCTGACGGGATGGTTGCCGGTTTCACGCTCAAAGGATACCAGCATCCCGTAGCTCTGGCTGTAGCCAAAATGATCACGTGGCACCCAGATTGTCTTTTCTGAAACGATCAGGTGACCTGCAGGGGCAATGGCCTCTCTCCGCATTGCTGCTCCCTGTGATGCATTGCACCAGATCAGTTTCCCGGTCTTGGCATCCACCGCGAAAAGGAACGTCCCCTCGTGCGGCAGGATCCCGGCAGTGAAGTAGGCCACGCCGCGATCGACGACCACATCGGAACGAACAGGCCATGTCGAAGTTAATTTTTCATATGAGAGCATCCACCGGCTACGCTGCACGGCCTTGAATTTCCATACCAACTTTCCCGTCCCGGCCTCAAGGCAATAAACGTGACCGTCGTCACTGCCGACGTAAATTCTGCCCTCATAATAAGTCGGCGTTCGATTCATGGCCGCTGCTGCAATAAATTCCCAGCGCTTAGCTCCGGTTGCCACATCAAGGCAGACGGTGCGTCCGTCCGTGGCACTGTTGAAAAACAGTGAATCACCCGCCGAGCTAATCGGCAGCGTATAATGCATGCCCCAGGGATAAGCAAATGACTGTGGAGCCTGGGTCGGAACCGGTGCGTTTGCCGCCTGACGCGAGCGGAACACCCACACTTCCTCCAGCGGAGGGGCCAGCTTTTCCTTGCTCACCCCGCTGCGGAGCGGATCGTGGCGCCACGTGGGCCAGTCCTCCGAGCGCGCCGGCGTGACAATACCAACAAAGGCGACCAGCAGACAAAGTTTCCTGTTCATATCATTTTTCCTTTTAGGGCGGGGACTATTTATCTTCCGAGACAACCGGTTCATAGTCGATGACGAGTTGTGGTGCATGCTCTGGCTTGACCAGAGATCCCTGCGAGGCCCAATACACCGGTCCATTCATGGCGGTTGCCTCAAGGATGAGTTGCACAAGTCCCTCGCCGTTTTCAGTGCGCTGCACACCGGCAGGTAAATCGCTCTCAACGACGTTCGGGTCCGCTCCGCTTGGCATCAATGCGTAACGTTCCGGCCGCATTGCGGGAAGTTCCGGGTAATTCAACGGATTGATTTCCACCTGAGTCAAGCTCTCCAGAAGGCGTAGGGCTCCCCAGTGGTTGCCACCCGGTTCCGGAAGACCTTCCGAGCCCACACCGTAGAGAGAATGCCAGCATGCACCCAGTTCAGGCGCAACATGCAAACGTATGCGCATATTGTGTATCTTGCCAATTTCCCGTGGAATCGCGAATCTCATCCAGGAGCATGCCGCCCCATCGTCACCGGCTTTTATGGATCCCAGTGATGCAGGGAAACGGCCGACATAATGCGGTGGCACGCTGCGCTTTATCCACGTCTCGTAGGTTTGTCGAGTCATGCACCAGCGACCGGTTCCGGTTAATGAGCGGCGATGAAGCTTGCCAAGGCAATCAACGGTTAAACGATGTTCATGCTCAAGTTTCCCAGCATCGGAGAGCAACTTCACCGCAACCGGGTAATTGCCCTTTTTGACCGGTTCATTGTTTTTGACAAGCACCTCAATGTCTCTTCGCTCTCCAGGTTTCAAGGCGACGGGCACGGCACCGGAAGGGGTTGTCATGATACCGCCCGGCGCGCTCACGAGCAATTTGCCGGCAAACGGGACATGCCGGTGGTTGACCAGTTGTATTTCAACAGTTCTCTCGGGTGTTGCCTCATTCACCCAGGCACTGGCCGGAGCCTTGAACCCAAGTGATTGAACTTCCTTGCGAATCACCTCGATGGCATTAATCAACGGCACTTGAATCTCGGTTGAGTTCCCGGGCTTTGCCACCAGGTCCAGTTCAAGGTTCTCACTTAAGGCAACAGTAAACTCTTTCCAGATCGCACGGTTGGCACTTCCTGCCTGCTCAACGATGTCGAAGTCCTCAAGGACGGTTTTACCGTTGAGCTGCACGTCAAAAATCCGCTGGCCAGGCAGGTCATCCGCCAGGGCCGAGAAGCCGAGGCGTACACTGTAGATACCGTTACCCTCCCCCGGGATCGTGACCGGGACGATAAACTTCTTCAACCCGTAAGCATAGGAATCGAAGAGGAACGGATCGGGTATGTCTTCAACAGAGACATCGTTTGCACTGCGACGGCCATACCTGGTGGCATAACCGGGGGACTGTTCTCCCGTCAGGTGGAAAGTCATTACCGGGGCAAGCGTAAGCTGAAGTTTACTCGGGTGCCCGTCACGCACGGGGTTAAACCACAGGTTCCCGGCCTTGTCTCTATGGTCGCCGGAAGCCCCGAAATTGATACGCAGCTCCTTCACCGGGAGGGAGCTCCCGGACTGGAAGAACCGGAACGGGATGGCCGGCTCAATGGATAAATTGGTCATCGCAATCGTGTATGGAAGTGACCAGGGGCAACCGCAGCCAATGTTAAATGGTGGCTTGAGCATCATGCCGCCGCCACTGGATGTATCGGGATCGCAGGCCTGGCGATGGTGCCAGGTCTGGTACATGCCGTGGTCACGAAGCACATCGTGGTAACCGAAACCCTTGTTGCGCCCGAAAAGAAAGTGCGTCGACCCGCTGTAACCACCGCACTGCTTGTCGTGGCGAACCCAGGTGAAATCACCCTTGGCACCGGTAATCGGATGTTCCCGCTGCTGCTGCCTGCCGGTTGCCAGATCAAAAGCCCATGGTTCGGCATAAATAATATTGTCGGTAATGACCGGCTCAAACCGGTAGTTACACTTCCGCTTCCAGAGAAACTTTCCTGTTGCAGCATCATGGACGGCAATGCTGGTATCCTTAAAGGCGTTCGCACCAAAACCACCCCACCATTTCTCGCCGGAATTATTCAGGAAAAGAACCTTGCCGTTATGTGCTGCGACGTAGGTATCACAATCCTGTACATCCACAGCACGATCATAGAGAATTTTTCCCGTCATTGCATCCATCGCCACAAAGCGTTTAATCTGTCGCCGCAACCCGTCGAAGTTCTTAAGACCTTCGGGATCGTTCTGCGCAAGGTAGGCTTTTGTCTCAGCGTCAAGTTGGGCGACTTGCTCTGCGGATGGCCCGGCTCGCTTGATATAGATGAGCCCATCACCCATTGCTGCCCATCGCTCATACGGAACGCGTTCGCTGTAGAGGCCGAAAGGCTTCTCTTTTCCGGGACCTCCCGCCTGCCAGAGCATCTTGCCCGACTCCGTGTCGACAGCATATAGGCATGTCCAGTCGCCCTGGGTTTCTGTCTTGTCGCCATACCCGGACCGCCAGAACGTCTTTCCGTCCCGGCTCAACGCGAAATGTCCCATCCGCATCTCCGGAAACGGCGAAGGGTAACCGCCAATGACTTTGCCAGTCCAGAGGTCAAGGCGCAGGACTCCCTGGTTTCTTTTCCCCGGCTCAACATTGCCATCGGGAATAAACAGGCTATTGCCCCCGACCGCCATCATTCTGGTATTCCTGTCTGCGCTCTTGCCGCCAAACAACGGCACCTTGTAGTGCCAGAGCTTCCGCCCGTTATAGGCATCATATCCCTCGACTGTGCCCTCGTCGATCGGGCAAACGAGCACGCCATTATGGACAAGCGGCGGTCGACCGAGACTGTGCTTGGAATAAGGTGGGCCATACCAGACAATGCCCAGTGGCGGCTTCAGTGCCGAATCATGACTGCACATGGTGTTGCCGGGGTTGCCGTTGGCATGTGTCCATCCGCCTCCGTTGGCGACGGGCGGACGCACGTGGACTGCCCAGCGCATCTCGTGCTGGGTCCTGGTTTTCCATTCTCCGGTTTTTACCGTGGCCACCCACTGGGAGATGGCCTGATCCTCCTGCTTCCCACCCAGAAGGGCGATGCCACGGATCGGCTTCAACAAGCGCTCCAGTTCCACGGCGTAATTGGGCATCACCCCGCCAACGGCAGCCCGTTCCGAGACGATCAGGTCCGCGAAGTTCGGGGAATAAGGCAACTTGCTGCCCGGTTCCCGGATCCATACTGCAATTCGTGAGGCCAGAAGGTTCGCTCGACTGAATCTCCTGCGGGCTGTCTGTGCTTTTTCGGGATCGTCAAAAACAGCGCAAATATACAGGTCACTGGACTTTGCGAGGGAAAACGCAAGGGCCCCGCTCTCGCAGTCAAGGACGAGGGCGAAGCCCTCCTTTTCCAGACCGAGCCCCTTTCCAACAGAATCGTTGGCAGCCAGGATGCGCTGCGCTGCGAGACGACATGCCTGAACATCCTTGACTTGCACTTGCGTGAAGGGGTCAGGTTCAACTGACTCGTCCACCACGCCTCCTCCTTCCTCTCCAGATGCACCAAAGCAATAGATTGCCCCTTGGCGGGTGGAAACAAACAACCGTCCGCCCGCAACGGCCATCTGGTGGGTGCGCTCAGGAATCCTGACCCCCCAGAGTTTTCTACCATCCTTTGCATCCAGTGCCAAGACCGTCCCGTCCTTGCCTTCCGGCGGCTGCCCAGACCCACGGTCCCGGTGCTCATTAGCAGCATAGTAGACAACGCCGCCGGCATACAGGGTGTCCCTCGGGTCGAGCAGCATGCCTTCCACGCGCCATCCCCATATTTGCTTGCGCCCACCATCTGGCTTTTCATCATCTTTTTTCCAGGCCATGACCGAGTCGTTGCGTGAGGTATAATGGATACCTTCTACCACCACGCCCCCATCGTTCTCATTGAGGTATTCCCTGCGCGCATCAATTTCAGGATCCTGCTCGGAACTGAGCGAACCGTCAGAACGCCTGAACTTCACCTGGTGCCTATGGAACCCTTTGAGTTCAGTAGGCAGGACAAGCGATGTCCTTGAAGCAAAAAGATGACCGGCAAATCCATAGCCGGAGCAAACGCTCCGCCACAACCTCTTTCCAGATTCAGCATTGAGCGCATTGACATACATGCCGTCATGAGGGAAGACGCCTGCCCCGAAATAAGCAATTCCTTCGTCCACCAGGACATCGGTGCGCACCGGCCAAATCGATGACATGCGCCCAAAGGAGATGAACCAGCGCTCATCAGTGACCGGCTTATGTTTCCATACCTGTGCACCCGTCCCGGCATCGAGGCAGTAGACGTGGCCATCATCACTGCCAATGTAGATTTTCCCGGCGGCATAATTCGGTGCGCAGGTAACCGCCGCGCCGGTCAGGAACTCCCACCGTTTTTTTCCTGTTCCTGCATCAAGGCACACTGCTCGCCCGTCATGGCTGGTAAAATACACCGAGTCACCAACGGCAATGATCGGCAAGGAATACCGGGCATGTTCAGGCAGTGCCTCCTGGTTGCTCGAGCCGAATTTTTTTGTCGATTCCGGACGCAACGGCAGGTGCCTAGGAGCCAACCTCGCCTGACGTGATCGGAAATACCAAATGTTCTTTAAGGGCAGCTCCAGTTTCTCACTCGTTATCGCCCCACGTCCAGGGTCACGCCGGTAAGTCGGCCAATCCTCAGCCAGCATCGGCTCGCTCAGACAACCCAAGGCAAGTAAAAGGCAAATCCCCTGTCGCATTGTCTCTACTTCTTTACGACACGAACAACCTTGAGCAATTCTCCGTCGCCAGGGGCAAGGTGCAGTGCACCGATTCGCCTTTCACCCCCGGCTTCAAGCGGCATCGCCTTCCACTTCCCCGTCTTCTTGTCCATCTGCTCCACAGCACTAACCGTTGCATCAAAAGAGAGCGAGGCTTCCTGCTTCATGCCCGGGTGTTTGTTGGTCACCAGGAGAAAATCCCCGCCCTTCTCATCCTGGAGCACGCCGACCAGAAGCTGGGAGCCGGAAGGTTGGCACCATGCATCCACGGGAGCTTTCCCGCCACTAATGGGAAGCGGATCGGTATGATGCATGGCTATGGAACGGCAGTTTACCAGCACCTGGCTCATCTTTCGAACCTCTTTAGCGATATCGGTGAGGTGCGGCAGGGTGACATACATGTTCAGCTTGCCGTCCTTCAATGCAGCATTGCCATCATTGTCCTTCGCGTGCGCGAATATCCAAGGCGTCCAAAAATGGAAGCCCTTCACCCCGTAAGCCAGGCTGGTATAGATCGTCTGCCTTAATACCCCCGGGGGGGAACTGCTACTGGTGCAACGCATCACCGGAATTCCGTGTTCCTGGCCCAGGCCACGAAACATCAGCAGGTAAAGATAATAACGGTCGGCGTGCCTGCGCGGCATCGCATGATAATGATAGAAGTCCAGCAGCATCGGCTTGACCTGCTTGGCAAAATCCCCGAATTCATTCCAGGCTGCGCGATTAATGAAGATTGTCGGGTGATTAGGATCGGCTTTCTCAAAAATACGCGCAATCTTGGCGAATCCCGGAAAGGAGTCCCGCCTCCTGCGATCGGAGACAAAATAACCAAATACGGCAGGATCGTCCCTAAGCTTTGGCGCAATATCCAGCGTCGCCTGATCACCTCCAAGCTGCACCATCAATCCATTCTCACGGCAGACATCCAGCACATCCACTCCTCCCTCAACAACGTTAAAGCCATGATTGACGACAAACTTGGCCATCGCATCGCGATACTTGGGATCTTTCGGCCAGTCAGCATGTGCTGCCATGACAATCGATGGCATACGGTAGCGACCCTTTACCTTGCCCGCCTCCTCTCCCCTTGCGGGCGCAAGAACAGCACATGCGGTTCCTAGCACGATAACAAGAACCCGTGAAACATTATAAAATTGTCGTGTGGTCTTCATCTGATCTTTGCCAAGACGAAAAGAAAGTCAGCGGTGACTATGCAAATACTCTCATTTTCGTTTCTCCCTCATAATTAACGCGTTTATCCAGCTTGAAAAAAGATAAAAGTAAGCCCGCCAGGAGCCAAGGTAGCCATAAATCAGGTCACATCATGACAATCTATCATTCATGGGAGGCGTTCAGGATGCATATTCCTTATCACTCTCATGGAACGAGGACTACAAATCGGGAAATTTCTCCACTACCTTTGACCTGATCTATTCCAATGGCCATCATGGCCAACCAGACGCGACAGGGTCGCGTCGTTATTCCGTCCCTCAAGATCAATGAAAAATTCGAATTGGTAAGCAGGTATCAATTTACCACATCGAATGGCGGCGGCGGATTGCGCCTGCAGAAGCGCTACGAGAGGCTCGCCACCTCAATCAATGACTCCCCTGACAGAGGAGATTCGTATCATGCCGGGTATTTCGGATTGAATCATTTTCTTGATGGCAATGACCTTAAACTCATGGTCGGTATTGAGGTGTCCTCAATGGGTCAGGGAAAAGATGAGTATAACGCATGGACCATCATGACTGGTGTGCGCATGGCATTTTAAAACACCCGGCAACACGTCAATATGGAGCGAACTTTCCGCAAGCAATCGTTAGCGGTTAATGCCCACTTTCGTTTTAGTTGATAATAATGACTCTGAACACTTCAGACCTGCGCTTAAAGAAACACACCGTATCTGTGAAAAATGTGGCATTGCGCAAGATCCAGCAATCGCTGAACAAAAAAATCGAGCTATTGCGCTCCCAGGGAAAACTAACCAAAGGCTCTTTCCCAACGCCCTAATCCTATTCAGGTACGCTACAAGCCGGAGATCACAAAGCGGCACCAAAGCCGGTGACGCGCTCCTCTGGAGCGCACAATGCGCTAATTACAGCTTCTTAGCTTTAAATCCTGCCTTTGGATCCCTGAGAACAGCAGGGTCTATTAATACATCACCTTCATTACATCGCCTGAGAAAGCCATCCACATAAACGGTGTCTCCAATACGACAACTCTCTGCCATCGCCTTGAGCTTTCCAAAGTTGCACTCTATGCCCTCCGCCAAATATACACGCGCATACTCGGACTGACTTGCGTCCACTTTCATGACTGTCCCCTTTACCGTAATATGCCTCCCCTCAAAAGACTTACCAAACCCAGATAAGTCTTCCTGTAGAAACTGTGCATCAGGTTGTCCGTAATCCAGCGACCACCCCCGGCATCCCGACAGGGGCATGACAAAGAATAAAAGCAACAGCATACATTTCATTACGATGAGGATCGTGGCTAATAAATGATGCCACAACAACCAAAAACATTAAGCCCTTTATTGAGAACCCCATGCAAAGCATTATTGTTTTCCATACACTCGTCACCTGAGCGGAAAAATACTTCAGGCAAGGAGGACAACCTTTCCATGGATAGACTTTCACTACTCTCCCGCTTACTGGCAATCCTCCTCCTGCCAGAGCAAATTCTGCAATCGGCACAGTCAGCTGGAAATGACGGAGAAGCCTCAACTCAAAAAAAACTCAAGCTCTGGAATCAATCCACGCTCGCAGCCTGGTGGCAGGAACATCAAGGAGCAGAAGAAATTATCTCCGGAACAAGGAACCTCCTGACAACCCTGCAATCAGCACAGCAACGACACGGGTTAGCTAGGGTGCTCGCCAATGAACACTTCCTTGGCTGGCTCAGGCACCTGGCGTGGATCAGGCTATTCCCCTCGGATTTTTCATCCGATGGCTTCTTCTCCAGGCCGGAGAACTTTGCCGCCTTCCGCTCACTCTCCTCGCGGCGGGGGCTACCTGAACTGGTGGTCTCCTCAATGAGTTGCCGCGATGATCCTTCCGGGGTATTGAGGGTGCTTTGCGAAATCGAGCAACAGGATCCCGATGACCTTGGAGAATTCAGCAAACTGGCAATCGCCTTTGCCCTCGTCTGGGATCAGCCGTTCCCCTCCTTCTGGCCGCATCCCAGGGTAACAGGGAAAAATATACCCAGAGGGGATGAGAGTGTTGCCAAGCGGTTTTCCTTCATGGTTGATTCCATGCGCAACAACCGGCTAGTGATGGACCCGCGGAGGCTTTCAGTGCGTGAGCTGACCTTCGCCGTCGATACTCCCGTCGAGTTGCGGGAACTGGCCTATGTCCAGCAAATCGAGCTGCGATCCGCAAGGAAACTCGAACAACTCTACCGCGTTGTACCCTATGACCATGCGCGCATCCAGAATGAACGTTACACCTGGCCGCATGGTGCCTACCGGTTAATCGATATTGGCAGCAAGAAGGGCGGCATCTGCATGGACCAGGCATATTTCGTTGCGCACGCCGGAAAATCCATGGGCATTCCAACGGTTCTGTTCATGGGGCAGGGACAATCCGGCGACCATGCCTGGGTCGGCTTCCTGACCGGGCAGGGACAGTGGACCCTGGACGCCGCACGCTGGAAGGGTGAGAACTACCCGGTCGGACTGGCATTTGACCCCCAGAGCTGGCGACGATTCAGCGACCAGCAGATGGAATACTCGATCAAGTCAGAAGGAGACAGCCCGGCCGTCGCCCGGGGGCGCCTGATCCTTGCCTGGGCCGCACTCAACATCAATGATCCATCCTATCCGGCAATCCTCCATGCAGCCGCGTCAGCAATGCCCAGGGCATTTGAGCCCTGGGACCTGGAAGCAGAATGGCTCGAGGATAAAGAGGCTGATCTGGCAGCGATCAGCCTCTTCTGGAAGAGGTGGATTGCTCATTTCAGCGGCGAGCGGGAAATGAAGGCAAAGGGGCAACGGGCACTTCTTCGGATACTACGAAAACGTGGCGAGCAAGAAGAAGCGGAAAGGCTCGGTAAACAGATTATTGCAGAGAACAAGTCAAGGCGATTTGATCTTGGTATCGCTGTCGCTGCTGATGAGATCCTGGAAAAGCAACATGCCGGGAAATGGAAACCCGCTGCTCAGGATTACAGGCTGGCCATGCAGCGTTTCGGTGGCAAGGCCGGCGGCCACCTCTTCTACAACCTGGTACAGCCTTATGTGCAGACCTGCCTATCGGAAGGGCAAACTGCTCATGCGCGTTCAGCCATCGATCATGCCATGACCATCCTTAAACCGCAGCCCAATTCAATCCTCGCCAATGATCTCAGGAAATTGCGCGGACAGGCTCAATAGGAACCGGCCAATCAACGCAATACCCGCCAAAAGATTCCAACGGAATGATTTTTAAGTTTGATGATCTGAGCATAAGTTGATATTGATTCTCATTATCGATAGCATGAAGATCCGCTTCTTTACCTCAACCTTGGCCTTCCTGGGGCTCATTGCCTGCTCCCCGGAAAGACCAGATACAACACCTATCCAATCCGGACCCCTCGATCAAGTGGTCGAAACCTACGCACAGATCGTGCATGCCACCTATGTCGATTCGCTGAATGCCGCCGAGGTAATGAGCAGCAAAATTGAGGCGTTCCTTGCTGCCCCCAACGAGCAGAGCCTGATGGCTGCAAAGGAAAGCTGGATCAGCGCAAGGCTGCCTTACCTGCAGACCGAGGTCTACCGGTTTTATGACGGGCCGATTGATGATAAAGACGGGCCCGAGGGACAACTCAACGCGTGGCCAATGGATGAAGCCTACGTCGATTATGTCATGGGCATGCCCGGTGCCGGGGTTATCAATGACAAGGAGTCCTATCCTGAGATCACCAAGAACCTCATCATCGCGCTTAATGAGAAGGATGGTGAAGAGAATATCAGCTGCGGCTACCATGCCATCGAGTTCCTGCTTTGGGGGCAGGATTTACGGGTTGATGGGCCGGGAAACCGGCCACATGCAGACTATACGAGTGCAGCAAATGCCGATCGCAGGAAAGCATTCCTCAGTGCCACGGTTGCCCTGCTTCTGGAGGACCTCCAAGGCCTCGTCAATGAATGGGCTCCCTCAAAGGAGAATTACCGGGCCGGCTTCGTGGAGG
>JAAESJ010000404.1 GCA_024229495.1 Verrucomicrobiaceae bacterium
CAGGTGGAGGTCGGCACTGGCCAGCACCTCGGGCACCCGGTCGGCAGGCTGGTAGTCGACCACCATCAGGTTCTTCCGCTGGGCCGCGGCGGCCCGAAGGTCGTCGGCCCTGACTCCTCCCCCGTTCACCACGTAGACGAGGTCGTGGCGGTCCCGGTGGCGGTCGGCGGCGGCCACGACGAGGTCGAGTGACTGGGAGTGGCCGAGGTTTCCGGCGTACATGACGACCGTCCGGTCGCCCAGCCCGTGCTCGACCCGGTACCGGGTCATCCGGTCGGCGGGCCGGATCGAGTCGGTGTCCACGAAGTTGGGCACCACCCGGACCACCGGACGGCGACCCGTGCCATCGGCCACGTTGACCTTCCGGGAGACGTTGGCCGCCAGGTCGTCGGACAGGACGGTGACGGCGTCGGCCCGCCGGTAGGTGGCCCGCTCCAGCCACCGGAAGAACGCTATGGCTCGGGGCGACCCGATGGCCCCCACCTCGACGGCCACGTCGGGGAACACGTCCTGCACGTTGAAGACCAGTGGGCAGCGGTGGCGAAGGGCCAGCAGCCATCCGGCGGCCCCGAAGGTGAGCGGCGGCGACACGGCGATCACCCCGTCGAACGGCCCTCGTGCGGCCAGGCCGGCCACCGTGGCCAGGCCGGTCAGTCCGATGAACCCCAGGGCGCGGGCAACGAGGTTGCCCTTGTCGGTGGGGAACGGATGGAGGCGGGTCACCGTCGCCGTCCCGTGGTGGCCACGCCGGACGAGTCGACCACGCCACCGGTCCTCCACCCGGTGCTCCCGGTACCACGGCAGCGAGGTGACGACGTGGACGTCGTGGCCGGCACCGGTCAGGCCGTCGACGATGGCCGAGACCACCACGCCGGTGGGCGCCG
>JAAESJ010000405.1 GCA_024229495.1 Verrucomicrobiaceae bacterium
ATTTTTTGAAAATGTCGTTTTTTATTCAAGAACAATGGTTGTGGTTTCGCTAGGCAGATGAAATTATGCTGGATGCGAAAGAAATGAGAGTGACCGTGGATGAACCTTCTGTAGGGTCCGAGGGAAGTGATGGTGGACGGCAGAAGACAATTCTGAAGGATCCGAAGGAATTGATGTTGGTGGCGAAGGAATTGACGTTGGCGGCAAGGGAATTGATGTTGATGTTGGTGGCGAATTTAGGGTTTGTGTGAATTTAGGGTTTGTGTGAATTTCGGGTTTGTGTGAATTTAGGGTTTGTGTGAATTTAGGGTTTGATGTTTGATGTTGGTGGCGAAGGAATTGATGTTGGTGGCGAAGGAATTGATGTTGGTGGCGAAGGAATTGACGTTGGCGGCGAAGGAATTGATGTTGATGTTGGTGGCGAATTTAGGGTTTGTGTGAATTTAGGGTTTGTGACAATTAGCTCCAGCGCGCTAAATTTTTTGAAAATGTCGTTTTTTATTCAAGAACAATGGTTGTGGTTTCGCTAGGCAGATGAAATTATGCTGGATGCGAAAGAAATGAGAGTGACCGTGGATGAACCTTCTGTAGGGTCCGAGGGAAGTGATGGTGGACGGC
>JAAESJ010000406.1 GCA_024229495.1 Verrucomicrobiaceae bacterium
GGAGCAACAGGATTCTCCCATGTCAATGACTCCGGTTTCTGGATGATCTCCCGCTACATGGGCATGACCGAGAAACAGACCCTGAAAACCTGGACCCTGATCTCAACGGCGATCTCCTTCGTTAGTTTCGCGATCATCCTCTTGCTTGGGCTGTTCATTAAATAACCGGATACCGGGGACAATCATGGCCGACCTGCTCAAGACACTCCGCGAAACCCTGCTCATGGGACCGGGCCCATCAATGGTATCGCCTGCCGTTTACCGGGCAATTGCACAACCGACAATCGGCCATCTTGACCCGGCATTTATCGGCTTGATGGATGCGGTCCAGGAAGACCTCAGGTCACTGCTTAATACTGAAAATACGCTAACCCTGCCCATCAGCGGCACGGGATCCGCCGGCATGGAAACCTGCTTCGTCAACCTGGTCGAGCAGGGTGACCGGGTACTGATCTTGAGTAACGGAGTTTTTGGCACGCGCATGGCCGAGGTTGCCGGTCGTCTGGGCGCCGAGGTGGACAGCATGGATTTTGAATGGGGCGCCCCGGTAGACACCCAACAGGTTGCCGCACGTCTCAAGGAAAAAAAATATGACCTCATCGGGGTAGTGCACGCCGAGACATCCACCGGGGTGCTCAACCCCGTGGAGCAAATTGGGGAACTGGCACGGGAAAACGGCGCCCTCTACCTTGTCGATTCAGTGACCGGACTCGGGGGCATCCCCGTGAAACTCGACGCATGGGGAGTGGATGCCTTCTACAGCGGCACGCAGAAATGCCTGTCCTGTCCGCCGGGACTCTCCCCGGTGAGCTTCTCCGCCCGCGCGACAGAAAAACTGCAGTCCCGGAAAACCAAGGTGCCTAACTGGTATCTCGACCTGAACCTTATCTGCGGATACTGGGCCGGTGAACCCAACAGCAGTGACAACAAGCGCGCCTATCATCACACCGCCCCCATCAACATGAACTACGCCCTCTACGCGGCCTTACGCGAAATTGTCAATGAAGGCACGGATGCTGTCTTTGAGCGCCACCTTGCATCCCACCGGCAACTGGTTGACGGCCTTGAGGATCGCGGGCTTGCAATGCTTGTCAGTGCCCCCCACCGCCTGCCGATGCTCAATGCGGTGAAAATTCCGCAAGGAGTGGACGAGGCTGCGGTAAGGTCCATCCTGCTCAACGAACATGCCATCGAGATTGGCGCCGGGCTCGGCCCACTGGCGGGAAAAATCTGGCGTATCGGCCTGATGGGTCATACCGCCCGGGCGGAAAACGTAGAGCGCCTGCTCGCCGCCCTGGACAGTGCCGTCTAGGTCCCGCCAATTGCTGTCCCAATAAAAAATACGGAGAGAAAACCTTCTGCGATTTACAAACCGCAGCTGATCAACCAGACTCTTGCCCATGTCCAGAATACCAGTCTTTTCCCGTCGCAAGCTCATCGCAGGTGCCGCCGTATCCGCTGCCGCCACCGGTTACACAAGTGCCGACACCAAAAAAACAAATCCCGGGCAGCAGGCTCCCTTCAAGGTCAAAAACGGACGCATCAAGCAGTCGATCATGGGGTGGTGCTTCAAGCCCATGCCGGCAAAGGCCCTTGCCAAGCACTGTAAGGAAATCGGCCTTGTCGCCATCGAGGGGATCAGTGCCGATGATTACCCGGCAGTGCGCGAGGTCGGCCTGGACATCTCACTGGTCAGCGGCGGTCACGGGTTTAAGAATGGCCCCTGTAACCCGAAAAACACCGAGACGGTCATTAATGGCCTTAAAAAGGGCATCGAGCTGGCAGCAGAGATTGGCACCAAGAATGTCATCACCTTCACCGGGATGAAATATGACGGCATGGACCGGGACAAGGCGGCAGCACTCTGTGTGGAGACATGGAAGAAGGTCATGCCCCTTGCAGAAAAGAAAGGCATTACCCTGGTGCTTGAGCACCTCAACTCCCGTGATGACAGCCACCCGATGAAGGGGCATCCCGGTTACTTCGGCGACGACGTTGACTTCTGCGCTGAACTGGTAAATAAGGTCGGGTCACCCAGTTTCAAGCTGCTCTTTGATGTCTACCACGTGCAGGTCATGAACGGCGATGTGATCCGCCGCATCCGGCAATACAAGGACATCATCGGCCATTACCATACCGCAGGATGTCCCGGTCGCGGTGAACTTGACGATTCCCAGGAGATTAACTATCCGCCTGTCATGCGTGCCATCCTGGAGACAGGATACGAGGGCTACGTCGCGCAGGAATTCCTGCCCACCTGGAAAGACCCCATCAAGGCTCTGCGGCACGCCGCGGAAATCTGCGACGTCTAGCCCGGAAAAACCGGAGGAATATTCACGGCCTCGCGCAGCAGCTCACCTTCGGGTGAGACACTCACATTATTAAGCTCCGTTACGGCGCCGTCTTCGGATAAGGCACCGTCTTCGGATAAGGCACCGTCTTCGGATAACTCAAAAGTCAGCCACCCCGCGTGACTCTCAGGGGAACTTGAGGACATTCCTGCTGGACCGCAATTAAGGCAGAGCGTGCGCGGACAACGTTCATCACGTAGACACCAGCGCACGTGCTTATGCCCGTGCAGGTATGCCACCGGCTGATGCCGTGCAATGATCCCGGCAAGGGCCTGATCGCGCAGGAGCCGGTGATGCCATTTCCCGGGATGATCCCCGGGATAGGAATATGGAAAATGTCCCATTAAAAGAACCTTCCTGCCGAGTTCACCGGCCGCCTCAAGCTCCCGTTCCAGTTCCTTCTCAAGCTGGGTATCCAGCAAGCCGTTGGATCGCACCATGAACGGGCGCGACGCATCAAAGCCGACCACGGAAACATGGTCTCCGAACGACCTGGAGAAAACCCGACACCCTTCCGGCATAGCCGCTCGGGGAAAATACTTCTCAAAATATTGCAGGCGAACGCTCCTCGGCGAATAGCGGTCATGATTGCCTGCTATGACGACAAGGCGATCGCCCCACTTTTCATATAAAGGGGCAAAGGCCCGCGCAGCATCCTGAAACTCACCCTCAAGGGACATGGTGGTCATGTCCCCGGAGAAAAGCACCATGTCGGCATCCTCTCCGGCAATCCGCTCCATGACCTCCCATGCAAGTTGCGGCGGAAACCGGTGCCGCCGCCGCATAGCAAGGTTGGCAATGCCAAGGACCCGCTTGGGATAATGAAAATCCCGGGCAAGCTGCAAACGCCAGAAGTGAATATCGCCGAAATGAAGAATTCGCATAAAGAACGAAACCTGGCGTCCCCGGCAGGAATCGAACCTACATCTAAGCTTTAGGAGAGCCTTGTTCTATCCGTTGAACTACGGGGACGACTCTCCAACCAATACACCACTACGCGAAGCCTTCAACGAAAGTGCTACAAAGTATGCCGATACCTTGTTCCAAGGGGTCTGAAGCAAAACCAATAGCTCTTATAAAGACTTTGTTCACCGACCGACCTTGGGTTATCAATCTCCAGAACTGCCCTGTGCAGGTGAATACTGTTTTGATTGAGTATCTCAAGATTTGCCGAGTCGATCACTGGCTGAAGAACATCTTCATCCTCTTTGGGCATGTTGTCGCACTGGTTCTGTATTACGACCTCGATCTGCCGTCCGGGTTCATTCTCAATGCGATAATTTCCCTCGCCCCGGCCTGTCTGATCGCCTCCTCCTACTACATCCTCAACGAGATACTCGACGCCCCATTCGATGCGCTACACCCGGCAAAGAAGGCGCGCGGCATCCCGGCAGGGAAGGTCAGGGTGCCGATCCTCTGGGCTATAATGACCTTACTGATGGCAGGCGGCTTCATGATGGCATGGTTGCTTTTTGATAACCACCTCTATTTCGTTGCACTGAGCCTGCTGATGCTCTTCGCCCTGCTCTACAACATTCCCCCCATCAGACTGAAGGATAAGGCCTTCCTGGACGTGATCTCAGAATCCATCAACAATCCCCTGCGCCTGCTCCTTGGCTGGTATGCAGTGGTTCCTGCGCAGGTAACGACATTACCCCCCCTCTCGATCATCCTCGCCTGGTGGTTTTTCGGAGCTTTGTTGATGACCGGAAAGCGTTACTCCGAATACCGCTTCATTAATGATGATGAAATCAGCGGCAGTTATCGAAAAAGCTTCAAGACATACAGTGAGCAACGCCTGATCATGGCCATGATCGGCTATGCGTGCCTGTTCTGTTTCTGCACAGGGATTGCCATGGCCATCTACGAGCCTCTCAATAACCTGGTAATGGTTTTCCCGGTCATCCTGCTCGCCATCATGGCATACTTCAGGCATGCCATGAAAGAGGAGACGGCCCGCCTTGAACCCGAGAAACTGCTCAGCAATCCGTTGATCATCTTAACGACCATCCTCACCGCTGCAATCTCCGTATGGTTGCTCTATGCCCAGAAACACGACTGGTTTAACTGCAAGGATACCCTTCACCTGATGGAGGCAAAGTGGGGAAAAATGCACCAGTAGCCCTGTTAGGGGAGGAGGGCACGATGGCTCTCCACGGGAACATCATTCAAATCAATGCAGACGGGGGAAATTTTCAATTCGCCCGGATCAAGGGGTGATGGTTAGGCTGGGAATGATGGAACAGAGCTACCAACGCCGAACCTGGCTTGTCCTGCTACCCGCGATGATTATCCCGGCACTGACGGCACTCTTCTACTTTGTCTGGATGAAGGGTTCCGGCGCTGCCCAGCCTGCCTATGGTGGAGCCAAGCTCTTTATCCTGATATGGCCTCTGGCGGCAACGGCATTCATCCTTAGGCGCCCGGTCGCGTGGAAACTGCGACCCATTGCCATACATCTTCGCGCCATCCCACTCGGCCTGTTGATGGGCCTTGGTATTGCTGGGATCATGGCGGCATTGATGGCAAGCCCCCTGGGCAACCTTGTGGAATCAGCCACCGGAGCTATTGAGGAAAAGGTAGTCAACCTTGGAATCCAGGAACACTTTATCCTTTTCGCCATTTGCCTCAGCCTGTTCCATTCCCTGCTTGAGGAATATTACTGGCGCTGGTTCGTGTATGGAAACCTGCGCAACCTAGTGTCGCGTCCCACAGCACACGCAATTTCAGCCGTGGGATTCTCTCTTCACCATATCGTCGTTACATCGCAGTTTTTTCCGCTACACTGGGCTCTCCTTTTCAGCAGCGCGGTTGGTATCGGGGGATTTTTCTGGAGTTGGCTCTACCAGCGGCAGGGCACGATTGCCGGAGCTTGGGCAAGCCATGCCGTTGTGGATGCAGCGCTAATGACGGTGGCGTTCATCCTGATGAACTCCTGAAGCCGATTTCAGTGGCGAAGTGCATACGGGGCATTAACTTCATGCCGGTTGATGGTCGCCTAGGAGCATCCTGCTGACCGCACCGCCCATGGAACCGACCCCAGAGACAACACGCAGGACTTTTCGTCTCGAGTTGTGGCGGTCCATCCCGGTGGGGATGATCGAGTATCTTTTCATCCCGCTGGCGGGATTAATCGCCCTTGAATACTACCAGGCAAGCGACTGGCAGAAAGCCCTGCTACTGGCAGTTTCCGGGGCAGGCATGGTCGCCAGCATTGCTATCGTGCCGCTGGTACGCAGGCTCAACTGGGAACTCACCCACAGTGCGGCGGTATTCAACTTGATCGGGGCAGCCGGCATCGGGTTTGCGGCGGCTTTCCCGGATTCACTCGTCATCTACATGACGGGAATAAGTATCGGCTTCTTTTCCTTCATGCTGCCACTGCCACTGCTGACACAGGTCTACCAGAACAATTTCCCGACAGCGCACCGCGGGAAAATCTTTGCCGTTACTGCCACCTTCCGGGGCATCATTGCCATCATCTTCGCCTGGGGAGCTGGCAAGTGGATTGATTCCGATATCGAGAACTTCAAGCCACTGCTCTGGTGTTTCGCACTCTTTGCCCTGTTGGGTGCAATCGCCACCTGGATCATGCCCAAGGTCAAGCTCAGTCCGGGAAGCACCAACCCTTTCACTGCCTTCCGCTGGCTGAAAAAGGACAGGAATTTCCGTATATTGATCATCTCATGGATGCTCATGGGAATGGGTAACCTCACCTCGCTGAAGATATGGACCGAATATTTCGCCAATGAGGATTACGGCAATAACTTCACCGCCTTTGAGGTCACCCTGCTCACCTTTATCATTCCTAACATCGTCAAGCTGGCGTTCACCTACCCGTGGGGCTGGATCTTCGACCGGCTCAACTTCTATTTTCTGCGCATCATCCTCAATGTCCTCTTCTGCAGTGCGATCCTGGTGGTGTTCTACGGCGAGTCATTCTTGGTCATTGCCATCGGCACCGGCTTGCAGGGATTTGCCTTTGCCGGGGGCAACATCGCCTGGTCACTCTGGGTGACTAAGATTGCACCGCCAGAACACACTGCCGAATACATGTCGGTACACACCTGCACCACCGGCCTGCGGGGCATTGCCGCGCCCGTGATTGGATTTGCCCTGCTGCGCGGATTCGGAAACGGTGTTGCCCTCTTCAGCGCAATCCTCATCCTCATCGCATCACTGATCATCCTGCCTGAAGCAAGGCGCATCCGCGCCAGGGGCAAAAGCAATAACCCCGCCTGAAGTAATCAGCGCCTAGCGACCGATGGTATGTTGCCGGATAAAGTCAACGATCGGTCCGGGATCCTTCAACGCATGCGGATGATGACCGACTCCCGGTTTTGAGATCACCTTAATCTCCCCACCGAGTTTGCGGTAACGCTCAACAATCACGGCACTGTTCTCCTCAACAGGAACGACAGTATCAGCAGCCCCAACGACATGGAGAAGGGGTATCTTCACTTTGGCAAGGGGCCCGAGCTTGTGAATCGGGCTCACCGGTGCCTTAACCGATTCCTCATCGGTAATACCGTGAGCCTTGAGCGCACCACGCCAGGCACCGCCGCCGCCCTTACCCTTGCCCTTGCCCCCGGGCCAGCTGCGAATGTCGCACACCGGCGCATCACCATAGATACAGGCCACCTTGCCGGGATTGGCAGAGGCCCAGTTATAGATAATGAGTCCCCCGCGACTCATCCCCTCCAGTGCCGGTTGGCTCGAGAATCCGTGTTCCCCCGTCAAGTATGCATGAAAGCGATTCCAGCGCTCAACCGCCTCCTTGTTACCAAAGAGTCCGCCCACCTCGCAGTAACAAACGTGGAAACCGAGCTTCAACAGGGCGATGTCCGCTTGTGGCTGGTGGCCGAAAAAACGCGCACGCCACACCCAGGGCTTGCCTTTTGCCACCGATTTCGGGACAACAACGATGCACTTGAGCCCCTCGTGGGAAAAATCACGCCGCTCAAACCCGTTCCAATTCCCGGCCTTGCCGGGAATTTCCCCGGCAGCAGATGGCAATAAAGTGGGAAAAAGCAGGCATAGGAGAACAGGTAAAAGAGTGAAGCGGACTTTCATGGCTTGTGTTTCCACACATAAGCCTCACAACGCTCTGGCATCAATCTGATGTTTTAAGGTACTCGCCTTGCTCAAATAATCCGGTTTTTGTTTGTCATCAGGCAGGCTCCAACAGATAAATAAGGGGAAACCCACCTACCAGCATGAAAAAGTTCACCGTCCCGCTTATCACCATCCTCACGACCGTCACCTTCATCGGGTGCAGTAAAAACAACGAACAGGTCAACGAACAGGTCAACGAACAGGTCAACGAACAGGTCAACGAACAGGTCAACGAACAGGTCAACGAACCGGTCAACGAACAGGTCAACGAACAGGTCAACGAACAGGTCGGGGAACACGTTTACGGACAGATCGTGATTGTCGCTGAGCTTTCCGGAGACGGCAAAAGGGACAAGGGTTTCAAGGCGGCTGAGGACGCACTGCAAAGGGTTCCGGACATGAGGGGCATCTTCGCCATCAATGACCCCAGCGGCCTTGGCGCCGTGGGGGCGCTGGAAAAGGCCGGTAAGCTTGATCAGATCACCGTCATTGCCTTTGACGGCATGCCGGCGGGAAAAAAGGCAATCAAGGAGGGGAAAATCTACGCCGACCCGATCCAGCACCCGGACAAGATCGGCCGCGAATGCATCAAGGCAATCGTGGCTTACCTGAGCGGAGAGGAAGTAAAGCCGAACATCGACATCCCGGCGACCCTTTACACCAAGGATACCGTTGACGCCGGTGAATCACTGACATCCGAAGAGCCAGCCGGCGGGACAGCCGACAAGAAATCCAGGGGGCTCATCGGAGCCACCTGCATGGACATTGCCAACCCCTTCTTCAAGGTGATTGAGGCAAACATGCGCGATGAGGCGGCAAAACACGGTTACGACCTGATTTACCTTGGCGCTGAGAATGATGTCTCAAAGCAACAGAAACAGATCAAGGATTTCCTGGTGAAGAAAGTCGTGGCCATTGCCGTTAACCCGACCAACTCGCAAGCCATAGGGACTGCGGTCAAGGAGGCAAACAATGCAAATGTGCCGGTTTTCTCCTTTGATGTCCGGGTGCAGGCAGAGGGTGCCAAGGTGGTCTCCCACGTCGGCACGGACAACGCCCAGGGAGGAGAGCTTGCCGGGCAGGCAATGATCGATGCTCTCGGCGAGGAGGGCGGCAAGGTCGTGATCATTGATTACCGGGGAGTCGAGTCCTGCATCGAGAGGGTCAAGGGCTTCAAGAAAGTCATTGATGCCCACAACGCAACACTGCAATAGCAGGCTCTTCATCTGCAAGCAGGCAGGGACGGGGCGTTGAACCGGATCCATGCAGGCAACAAACATGACAGCAATTGGTCAACTCCTCAGGAAACCGCTTGAATTTGTATCCGGTGAGTATGGGATGGCCGCCGTCCTTTTCCTGCTCGCCGCTTTCTTCAGTATCCTGACAATCGAGGAGAAGAGCCCCGAGGGAGCCTCAGCGGGTAAGAAATTGGCCAGGGACATCATCAAACTTACCGAGGATGACCCCACCAACTTTCCAGCAAGCCTGAAAGTCTTTATCGCGGCAGGTGACAACCAGACAGGACGGGATTTCGCAAGTGCGCTTGAGGATGGCTTATTGTCCAGGAAAATAGCCGTGGCCGGCAAGGGGATAGGTGACCCGCTCCTTATTCGCAAGGAAATAGAGAAATCCGGAGACATCGACCTGATCGCAACCACCCCATCCATGAAAAATTTTCCTGTTTTTGATGCCTTTCTCGGAAAGGATCAATTCCCCCTTGGGGCAACGGCAATGAATATTAATACGAACCTGGTAATGGGTTCCGACATGATGAAGATATCCCCTGAGAGCTACATGTGGCCGGTTTTCCTGACTGTCGACAATTTCAGGAACATTACCAGCCAGATCGCCGTTATTGCCATCCTCGCTATCGGCATGACCATGGTGATCATCACCGCAGGCATCGACCTCTCGGTTGGCAGCATGATTGCCCTCTCGGCAGTGGTGACATGCAGACTCATTGAAAACATGGGCGGTGAAGCAGGAGCGGGTGTCCCCACTCTTGTAATTGCCTCCGCTGCCGGCATTGCGGTTTGTTCCTTAGCTGGTGCCTTTACCGGGATCATGGTCAGCCGGCTCTGTGTACCGCCCTTCATTGCCACCCTTGCCATGATGCAGGTGTTACGGGGAGGAGCTTTAAAGATTGCAAAAAATGACACCATTTTTGAAAAGGTACCTGCAAGCTTCCAGTGGCTGGGAAATGGTTTAAGCTTCGGCATTCCAAACTGCGTGATCCTGATGCTGCTGCTTTATATCGCGGCACACATCATCATGAACAAGACCATCCTCGGCCGTTACATCTACGCGACGGGAGCCAACCCGGAAGCAGCACGCATGTCGGGTATATCGCCAAGAAACATTAAGCTCATTGTCTATGCAATCTGCGGGGCAACGGCAGGCCTTGGGGGCATCGTGATGGCATCCCAACTGCAAAGCGGCGCAGGAACTTACGGGGAAACCTACGAGTTGATGGTCATCGCTGCCGTTGTTGTCGGCGGAACCTCCCTTTTTGGCGGCAAGGGGCAGGTATTCGGCACCTTGATCGGAGCCTTAATCATTGCCGTTATCAGCACCGGCATGAACATCCTGTTGCTGGGCAGCGAGACACAGTTAATCGTCCTCGGCCTGGTGATATTAATCGCCGTCATCCTTGAGAGGATCCGCAGTGGAGAGTGGAAAAACCCGATCGGCGGGTAAATCACCACCTGCTAGCAACACTTGCAGAGCGGAGGTTTTCACCTATCTTTGCGACCTGTTCGAAAAAACAGGCCGGCTTAGCTCAGTTGGTAGAGCAACTGATTTGTAATCAGTAGGTCGACGGTTCGAGTCCGTCAGCCGGCTCCA
>JAAESJ010000407.1 GCA_024229495.1 Verrucomicrobiaceae bacterium
CGGCTTGAGGTTGTGCTTACCTATTCAAAGATCCCCGTGCGGGAGAAAATGATGGGGATCCTCAAGGAGGAGGCACGCAAGGCGGGGCTGGACTTTGTCCTCGACGGACTTGACCACACCGTGGTTTACAAGAAGGAAATGCGCAAGGAGCATCAGGTGGTATTCTCGGCATGGGGCTTCCAGCCTCCCTACCCTCGTTATTACGAGTATTTTCATTCCAACAATGCCTATGATGAGAAGGGTAACCTCAAGCAGAACACCAACAATGTGTTTTCTTTCAGGGACGAGAGGATGGACCAGCTGGCGGTTGCCTACCGCAACGCGCGCACCGAGGAGGAGCTTGAGGAGAGTGCGCATGAGATGCAGCAGATTATCCATGACTCCGGTGTCTATGTTCCCGGTTACATGACGGAGTTCTCGCGGATTGGCTGCTGGCGCTGGTTGCGCTGGCCGGACTGTGAATTTACCGAGTTCAGTCCTCCCATGCGGTATGTTCCGATGGAGAGTTATGTTTACTGGGTGGATGAGAAAATAAAGAGCGAAACCCTTGAGGCAAGGCGATCGGGGAGGACTTTCCCTGAGGTGCAGGAAGTCAAGCAACGCTATCGCATCGGAAAGGAGCCGACCGTGGGAAAACGATGAGCAGCCTGCTTGAGATAAAGAACCTGGCTACCGGTTTCCAGACCGAGCGGGGACTGGTTCGTGCCGTGGATGGGGTATCCTTTGAGCTGGAAAAGGGAAAGACCCTTGGCGTGGTGGGCGAGTCCGGGTGTGGCAAGACGGTGACTGCAATGTCGATTGTGGACCTGCTTCCCAAGCCTTCAGGGGAAGTTCTTGGAGGTAGTATCAGATTCAATGGTGGAGAACTGGTCGGTTCTGGCCAGGAGAGGATGCAGAAGCTTCGCGGCAATGAGATTGGCGTGATCTTCCAGGAACCGATGGCAGCGCTCAACCCGGTGCACCGCATCGGCAGGCAGATTACCGAGGCGCTTGAGCTGCACCGTGAGATGGAAAAACGGCAGTCCCTCAGGAAGGCGGTCGAGCTCCTTGACCTCGTCGGCATCCCGGCGCCGGAGCGCAGGGTTATTGAATATCCGCATCAGCTTTCCGGTGGCATGCGCCAGCGCGTGATGATCGCCATTGCCCTGTGCTGTGAGCCGGATCTTTTGATTGCTGATGAGCCGACCACGGCGCTTGATGTCACCGTGCAGGCGCAGATCCTGAACCTGATTTCTAGGATGCAGGATGATCTTGGCATGGCGGTCTTGCTCATCACCCACGATCTCGGGGTGATTGCCGAGCAGTGTGATGAGGTGGTGGTGATGTATGCCGGGCGGATTGTTGAGCGAGCCCCGGTTGAAGAACTGTTCGCAAATCCCAGGCATGCCTACACCAAGGGGTTGTTGGCTTCAATCCCCCGCCTTGAGAGTGAACGCAAGAGTGAACTGCGGACCATTCCCGGCCAGGTGGCTGCCATCCAGGATTTTGTCGAGGGTTGCCGCTTCTGCCAGAGGATGGAGCGTGAGGGTGCGCTCACGGAGAAGCGCCCTCCCTATGAGGAGGTCTCGCCGGGTCATTTCCTGGAGCGCTGCCCGGAATGTGCCAAGTAAGTGATGAGTGAAGAAGAAAACATTACGGAGAATGAGTCAACTCTGCTGGAGGTAGAGGAGCTGAAGATGCATTTTCCGGTGCGTGGCGGGGTGTTCTCACGCCAAGTGGGTGCGGTGCGTGCAGTCGATGGTGTCACCCTTTCCATCGGCAGGGGGGAAACCCTTGGGCTGGTGGGGGAATCGGGATGCGGCAAGTCGACACTGGGCAAGGCCATTGTGCGCCTGCTGAAACCCACTGCTGGATCTGTCCGATTCAAGGGTCATGACATTACCCATATGTGGCAGGGGAAACTGCGGCCCCTGCGGCAGGATTTCCAGATGGTGTTTCAGGATCCGGCCGAATCACTGGATGCGCGCATGTCGGTGGGCGAGCTGGTTGCCGAGCCGATGGTTATCCAGCGCATGGGCAACCGGGAGCAGCGCCGGGAGCGGGTGGCGGAACTGCTCGACAGGGTGGGGCTGCCGCGGAGTGCTGCGCAGAAGTTTTCTTTCGAGTTTTCCGGGGGGCAGCGCCAGCGGATTGGCATTGCGCGCGCTCTCGCCGTGAACCCCGACCTGCTGATCCTTGATGAACCGGTGTCAGCACTTGATGTCTCGGTACAGAGCCAGGTGCTCAACCTCTTAATGGAGTTGCAGCGTGACCTCGGGCTTTCCTACCTCTTCATTGCCCATGATCTGGCGGTGGTCAAACATGTCAGTGACCGCATTGCTGTCATGTATCTGGGCAAGATTGTCGAGATGAGCGGGGCGGATGAGCTTTACCGCAACCCGCGACATGCCTACACCAAGGCGTTGATTGAGGCGATACCGGTCAGCGATCCCTCGCAGAGGCGGGATCATGAGCCGCTGGAGGGGGAGGTTCCCTCGCCCATCAACCCGCCACCCGGCTGTGCTTTCGGGCACCGGGTCAGTGCACCGGGTTACGAGAAGAGTATTGAAATGGATATCCGCCTGAAGGAGATTGAGCCCGGGCACTGGGTTTCCGACTGCCCCTGCTGTGTTACCACGCCGCTTGCCGGTAATGTTGAGAGTTAATCGCGGAGGGGTGCACCTGCATTAAATGGCCAGAACCTACCTGGAACGCAAGGAGGCGTGGGCGGCAAAGATGCGCTCTCTACCGCCCCGAACCGAGCGAGCTGAGGGACGCTTGCCGCCGGGTCAGCATACCGTCAAGGAGTTGCCTGTGCTCGACCTTGGCATTCACCCGGAGGTGACCACCTCGGATTGGCAGCTGCAGATCGGTGGCCTTGTGGAGGAACCCTTGGTCATGGACTGGCAGGCGTTGATGGCTTTGCCACAGGTGGAGATAACCAGTGACTTTCACTGCGTGACCACCTGGTCCAAATACGATTGCTGCTGGGGTGGGGTGCCGATGGCAGAGATCCTTGATCGCATCAAGCCGACTGATGGAGCCGAGTTTGTGTTGTTTGCCTCCCATGACGAATACACCACCAACCTGCCCGTTGCGGCTCTCTTTGCGCAAGATGCGCTGCTTGCCACTTCCCTTGACGGTGAGCCGCTGAGTGTCAAACACGGCGGACCCGTGCGAGTGGTTATCCCGCAGCTCTATGCATGGAAGAGTGCCAAGTTTATCAACCGGATTGACTTTCTTGCCGAGGATGTGCCCGGCTACTGGGAGAAGCGAGGCTATTCCAATACCGCTGACCCGTGGCTTGAGGAGCGCTTTTCCGGGGAAGAGGTTCCTGGCTGGCGGGATTAGCCTGCCGGCAGGGTTGATTAAGCAACATTGTTAAAGACCGGAGAAACCCGTGAGTGAAGAAGGATCAGCAAAAGAAGAGTCTGCAGGTTCCAGCCTGGCGCCTCGCATCATTAAGTTGCTGATCGCTGGGCTTGTCCTGTCCATTGGCTTTCTCTGCCTTGTGGCATCCCGGACAGGAGCTCCTGAGGTGGCAACGGTGAAGATGGTGTGCGGACTCATCGTCTTGTGGATCGTGCTTGGCGGGGCGCTGATGCATTACTTTCGTGACAGTGTGCGGCAGTTCATCTTGGGTGTGCCTCTTGAATGGCGGGTGAAATTTACGCTCTTTGCCACCCTTCTAGCCTTGGTGGAAGAGGCTATTGCGGTCCTGATGACCAATCTGGCACCGTTGCTTGGAGTGGAGAAGGGAGAGGCATACCTGACCGCTTCGACCAATTACCTTGATGTGGTTTTGTTCCACAGCGTCGTGGTATTTATCCCGCTTTTCATCGCCTTGGCGGTGCTGCTGACGCGCTATGATTTCTCGCCATTTGCGGTTTTCCTTTTGTTTGGTATCACTGGAATTCTCTGCGAGGCGACCATCAACCCGGCGGGTGCCTTCTTTGGCATCGCCCAATGGATCTTTATCTACGGGCTTATGGTTTACTTACCCGCCTATTGTCTGCCTCAAGGACGTGGGGCGCGGCCAGTGGAATGGTATCATTATGTTTTTTCTGTCCCTGCAGTTTTTCTCATTGCGCTGCCCCTGCTGATCCCCATCATTTACCTTATAGGGCACATCTTGAAGCACCCTTCAGGAGCGCATTTCTAGCGCTCGCGACCAGCAGCATTGTGAAGAGCGTGATCACTACACTAAAGGGGAATTGGCCTGAAACGGGGTCTAGAGAGAACCTTTTCCTTGAGGAGGCTCCCAGCACTCCGGATTTTTTCACTTGCCGGTTTTTTCTGGATGCTTTCCCCGGCATTGCCACCTATAGAAAGAAACTCGAAAATGACGCATTCAGGAAAGATTCATCTCCATGGCTAAAAAACCCTGCATCCTGGTGATTCGTGACGGCTGGGGCATTAATCCCGACGGCGGGGCCCAGGCCGCCAAGAACGGTGACGCGACCTTGCTCACCGACACACCGTTTCATGATTACCTTTATGATAAATACCCGGTTTCGCATGTCAGTGCCAGCGGTGGGGATGTTGGCCTGCCGGACGGGCAGATGGGCAATTCCGAGGTAGGGCACCTCAACCTCGGTGCTGGCCGGGTCGTCTACCAGGACCTCTCGCGAATTAACCACTCCATTGACAGTGGGGACCTGGGTGAGAATCCCGTCTTGCAGGAGGCCTTTTCCAAGGCCGCTCAATCCACCCTGCACCTAGTCGGTTTGCTTTCCGATGGCGGAGTCCACAGTCATCAGGACCACCTGATTGCCCTTGCCAAGGAAGCCCATGCGGCCGGGGTAGGGGATATCAAGGTGCATGCCATTACCGATGGACGGGACACTTCACCTACTGGTGCTTATGAATCCCTTTCCCGCTGTGAGGATGAGCTCGGCAGGGTGGGGGCAAGGATTATAACGGTAGTCGGGCGTTATTTCGCCATGGATCGCGATCGTCGCTGGGAGCGGACAAAGCTCGGGTGGGATGCCATCGTGGATGGCGTCGGCGAGGCATGTGACCTGTTGCCTTCCGAGACAGTGAAGGCGCAGTATGCGATCGATAAGACCGACGAGTTTTTGCCGGCAATGATTTTTGGGGAGCATGAGACCCGACGGATCAATGATGGTGACGTGGTGCTTTGGTTTAATTTCCGTGCGGATCGTGCGCGCCAGCTCTCGGAGGCTTTCCTCTTTGATGACTTTGAGGGCTTTGATCGCGGTGGAAGGCCAGGGGTCTCCTATTATACGCTCACTGAGTATGACGAGAAATACCATTGCCCGGTGGTGTTTTCCCCGGAGAAGCTGGATGATGTTCTGGGTTCCGTGGTGAGTAACGCGGGCAGGACGCAGTTGCGGATTGCGGAGACGGAAAAATATCCGCACGTGACTTACTTTTTCAACGGTGGTGAGGAGCAGCCCTTTGAGGGTGAGGACAGGGTCATCGTGCCATCTCCTAAGGTTGCCACCTACGACCTGCAGCCGGAGATGAACGCATCACAGGTTACTGATGAAGTCGTTTCCCGGATGGGAGATTATGACATGGTAATCCTCAACTTTGCCAATCCCGACATGGTCGGGCACACGGGGGTGGTGGAGGCGGCCAGGAAGGCAGTCGCAACCATTGATAGTTGCCTTGAGAGGGTTGTCGATGAGGTTATGAGGCTGGGAGGGAGGGCACTGATTACTGCTGACCATGGAAATTGTGAGCAGATGATCAAGGAGGACGGATCACCGCACACGGCGCATACAACCAATCTGGTGCACCTGATTTATGTTGCCGAGGATTCCACGCAGGTGAAATTAAGGGACGGAATCCTTGCAGACATTGCACCGACCCTGCTCGCCATGATGAATATCGAGGCTCCCGCTGCGATGTCCGGCACCTCACTGATTGCCCGTGAAAATTGAACGTCTGAGCAGGGCATTGATTTTTTGCGTGACATCAAGCCGTGCAATCCTCATATAGATGGCAAATCCGGCTCTTGATCTCCGCTTGGAAGGAGCTACTTTGCCGACTGTTCACGATAACCCCGTGGTGTAATGGTAACACAACGGTTTTTGGTACCGTTATTCAAGGTTCGAGTCCTTGCGGGGTTGCCACGTTTACTGTCAGTGAGTTGTGAGTTTTTTGAGTAAAACTGCAACCCAAACTGCAACCCTTTCCGGTAAGTTCAGTTAAGTTATCCAGGGCTATCCGCTCTCCTGCCCTGTCTTGCAACGTGACGCGCGGGTTGTTATGATCTCGCTAATCAGGACAAAACTGCGATGGATCCCTCCGACATACTAGGCGCCTTACAGCGCACCACAAACATCAAGCAGAACCAGCTGACACTGCAGGAAATAGCTGGACTGAGAGAAGACCTTAGGCGGAAAGAGGCTGAAGAAGCTGCTGCTCCGAAATGCCCGTATTGTGCCGGTGCAATATCAAACGGCGTGGCTAAATGCCGTCATTGCACCAGTGAAGTCCAGTGGTGTGAAGTGGAAGGCAAAGCATATGTATTAACAGCGGAAGAAGTCCCGCAGTATTTCGTTCAACAAAAACTACATGAACTAGCATGGGAAAAGCAGCAACGGGCAGAGGCTGAGAAGCTTCTGGCAGAAGCTGCTCTTAAAGCTTCCGCGGAAAAGCAGAAAGAAATTGATGAAATGAATTGGCCAAGTGCTGGTGCAATAATCATCTTTTTCATCTTCCTCGTGTTTATCATCGCCATTTTCATCTCGGAGGCCGTAAGATAGCCCCTAAAGCCCGAACGCCGGCAGCCGCTTGTAAATAGCTCTCCCGGCCTGGAAGTATTCGCCAGCCTTCGTGGTGTTGCCCTTGGCCAGCTCCTTTTTGGCCGTTTCAGCGTAAAAATAAGCCCGTTTGAGATCCTCCAGCGGATATGGCGCTCCCCAGGCGCTAGCTAGCACGGCGATGAGTTCTCCGTGCATTCCGGTCAAGCAGCTGAGGAACGCGTTTATATCCTTTTGGCTTGTTTCTGGCATCTTTCAGCCAAGCAGCCGCCGCCTCCCTCAAGGCATTGAAAAGGAGACGGCAGCCTATTGCGGCTTGGAGCGCACAAATTGGTTAAGGCGCCGGAGGCGCTGACACACGCCTCCGGCTATTCAACACAAAGCCGGACACCAGACGCACGCCTGGCATCCCGCTTTTCTTCAATGGAATTGAAGGCTTAGACATTCTTGCAGAAGCTCTCTGCACGCCTGACGCCAATATCCACCATCATGCTGGCGGTCAGGACAACCTTGCGGCTCTTGGCCTGTGAATAAGGGTCAATGATAACATCAACGGAACCGTCTCCGAAAACGCCAACCAGGACGTCTGCCCAGTTGCCGAA
>JAAESJ010000408.1 GCA_024229495.1 Verrucomicrobiaceae bacterium
CACCGTTAAAGTCATGCATGACCGAGCCGAAGGCGGGCGAAAGCTGGGCGAGGGTGGGCAGTGCCCGGGTTGCAAATTTTCCTTCTCCCATGTTCAGGATAAGGATCGAGGACAGGGTGGTCGCCTTGAGCTCCAGTGTATTTTAAGGCAGGATTAATTCATTAACGGCTTGGGGTATGTGAGAACTGGCAATGCAGTGGCTTTGCTAGTTGTGCAACCCGAGGGCTTTACCGGAGATTTTTCCGAGGGCTTCGCGCAGTGGGCGGATTGAACGACGCTCATAAGGGTGATTGCGGTTGCTGAGGAGAATCAGGAAGCTCCTGGAGGTTGGATGAATCCAGATTGAGCCACCGGTCCAGCCGGTGTGACCGAAGGAATGGTTAGGTGCCGGGACTTTCGATTGCGGGCTGGAGAAGGGGGAATCGATATCCCACCCAAGGCCTCGATTGGCTTTGTGGCGGGATGGTGAGGTTTGCGTGGAGGTCATGAGGATGACGGTATCTTTGGACAATATACGGATCTTGCCGAGAGTGCCGCCCCCGGTGATCATGCGGCAGTAGCGGGCCAGGTCGGGAGCTGTGGTGAACAAGCCGGCATGCCCGGCAATGCCGCCCATTGAGCGAGCGCTTGGGTCGTGCACTATCCCCTGCACAAGGCCGTTTTTTTCCCGGGTGGTGGGTGCGACTCGCTGATAGGCCGATTTATTAAGCACGAAGCCGGTATTGTGCATGCCCAGGGGTGCAAATATCGCTTCCCTGGCAAACTGCTTGAGGGACTTCCCGGAAATTCGGCGCACAATTTCTCCAAGCAGGATAAAATTGACATCACTATAGCGGTATTTTTCCCCTGGCTTGGCGCGCATATTGGTGGCGGTCGCGAGCTTGATCCCGGTTGTATAGCCACTCCACGGGGGCTTGCGAGGCAGGATTGGCGGCAATCCGGAGGTGTGGGTGAGCAGGTGCCGGATGGTCACTTCGCTTTTCCCGGTTCCGGAAAATTCCGGGATGTGTTTTTTTACAGGGTCGTTGAGATTGAGCTTACCTCGTTCCATCAGCACCATGACGCTGGGGGTGGTGGCGACAACCTTGGTTAATGAGGCGGCGTCGAAGATGGTTGTTTTTTCCATCGGCTTGGGTGCCGGGACAATGTTGCGTTGGCCATACGCACGGTGATAAAATCGGCCTTTTTGCTCAAGCCATATGACTGCACCGGGAATTTTTGAGCTCTTGACGGCCTCGTCGATGAGCATGTCGATGGCCTTGATTGCTTTGGGCCCGGTTACCGGTTGTGATGTGGTGGCGGGAGTGTTATCCGCCACGGCTGACGTGAGGGAAACAAAAACCGTTGGCCAAAATAATGCCTTCGAGCGCATTGGTTTAAGACCCTAATGCAACCCAGGGGATGAGACTAACGGAAAACCGCTCAGGAATATCGAATGTGCGGCGCTGGGTGGGTTTTTGTCAGGTCTTCCGGGGGAATTTATTCTCCAGGTGGAGCCGCGGAATCGTTGCTTTTTTTCACCGGGATTTGAGCGAGAGGCCCTGCCTTCCACCGGTCAAGGACCGTGAGCTTGGTCATCCGCTCCCTGACATTTTCCATTGCCTGCTCGAGAATCTCCCCGATTTCCCTGTTGCCGAGGATTGTTCGGATTACGGCAGGTAATTCCTGGGCGATGATTTTTTCATGCTCATTAAACATGAGCATGATTTTTTTCTTCAGTTCACCCTGCGGGTCTCCGATGATCTCCATGCGGTCTGCCAGCTGCTCGAACCGGGTGACAATTTTATCCAGTTGCAGGGCGGCTGCCTTTGCGCCGGCTATGTCTTTTGCGCTGGCCAGGGTGTCGGAAAACTCCCGGGCCAACCCGTTGGCCTCGGCAGCAAGGCTTTCATGAGTATCTGTTTTTTTGGGTGGTGGTTGATTACCGGCAGGGGTATTTTTTTTCTGGCAGCCCAAAAATGTGATGATGCACAGAGAGATCAGGGCTGTCGGTGTCAGGCAGGGTAACTTTGTTATCCGGATGGTCATTCAGGCGGCAGTGTATGCAGGGAAAACACAATGCGCATATCCCTGCATATCAATGACCATGCAGCGACACCGGGGGGCAGCAAGCGGAAACCCCGCGGAATTTCATTTCAGCAATAGATGCGGATTTTACTTCCCTTGTCGCAGGGACAGGACAAGATTCCGTTGTGGCAGCAAAGAAAAAGGCCGCCGGCAGGCGCGCGGGAAACATCATGGCCTTTGTAGGCAGTGATGAGGCGCGGCTCAAGGAGGCGGCGCTGGAGTGTTTCGGGCAATTGGTGGCACCGGAGAATGTCGAGTTCGGCGCCGAGGTTATTGATGGTATTGCTGACAATGCCGAGGGGGCGGTGAATATTGTCGTGCAAACCATTGGCGCGTTGCAAACCCTGCCTTTTTTCGGCAGCGACAAGGTTGTATGGCTTAAGGGCGCTACGCTGTTTGCCGATTCACAGACCGGCAAGGCGGCCTCGGTTCTGGATGCGGTCCAGTCACTGACAGAGGTGCTGGAGGCGGGATTGCCTGACGGGGTGAAATTCCTGCTCAGCGCCCCGGCCATTGACAAGCGGCGGGCGTTCTACAAGCAATTGAACAAACTTGGTCAGGTCGAGGTCTTTGACCGTCCTGACCTCAGCCGCGATGGCTGGCAGGACAGGGTGAAGCAATATGTGCGCAAGCTGGCAGGTGAGCGCAATCTTGAATTTGATCAGGAAGCCCTTGAGCTCTTTGTTATGCTTGCCGGCGATGATGCCGCGCAGATTGCCAATGAACTGGAGAAAATTGACCTTTTCCTTACCGGCAATGAGCGCCTGGTAAGCGTGGATCATGTTCGCAACCAGGTGGCACTGACGCGTGCCGGCGTGGTTTTCGAGCTGGGCAACAATATTGCCAAAAGGAACCTGGCTGCCGCCCTTGAGACCATTGACCAACTGCTCTACCAAGGGGAGAACGCGATCGGGATCCTGCTCGCGGCGGTGGCGCCAACGTTGCGCCGCCTGCTGATGGCAAAGGAACTATCCGAGAGGCATGGTATCCGGGCGGCCAGGAGCTTTAATTCCTACCAGGCCGAGATTAACCGGCTTCCGGCTGCTGCCACTTCCCACCTGCCGCGGAAGAAAGACGGCGCAATCAGTTGTTACCCGGTATTCCTCGCACATGACGAGGCTCGCCGTTTCTCATCTGCCGATTTGCGCGCGGGGCTGGCTGACTGCCTGGAGGCCAACCGCGCGCTGGTGACCAGTGGACTGGATCATCGCCTGATCCTTGAGAGGTTGGTCGTGCGACTGCTTGCAACGGCGGCTTAAAATCTACAACATATAGAAATATTACAGAATCCTACCCTGCTAATGCACCTGATATTTTTTGCATTCATGATTGGCGCCCTGGCCGCCCTGCTCGGTTCCCTGTTGGGAGTCGGGGGTGGTATTATCATGGTGCCGGCGTTCAAGGCCCTTGGCTTAACCATGCAGCAGGCAATTGGCACCTCGTTGGCTGTCATGGTGGTGACGGCGGCGGTATCCTCTGTGCGTTATGCCCAGAGCGGATTCATCCATTGGGGGGTTGCCGGTGCAGCGGCTTTGGCAGCATTGGTCGCCGCCTATTTTGGAACCGAGCTGATGAAGACCCTTTCTGCCCAGCAGCTTAAGTCAGCCTTTGGAATGTTCCTGATTGCCGTCGGCATATACATGTTGTTTTTCCAGAAGGCGGCGACTTCCTGATGCCGTTTCCCCCGGGAGGGTCTCATTCCATGGTGTCCTGCAGTTCGCGCACCAGTGCCTTTACCCGTTGCGCTTTCCAGATATCGGTGAACATCACGTCTATGGAGTCCCCGGCGCAGGAAAACTCGATGGTGCCGATGCCCAGAAGCCCGGACAAGCCCCTTTGCCTGATGTTGATGATGCGGATATCCTCTATAAGGACCTCATTTGAGCTTTTGGCGATGAGTCCCCAGATGAATTCCACTCTTCTCGGGGTTACGAGATAGAGGCGCGTCCCGCGCGCGATAAGCAGACCGATAATGGCTATGGTAGCGATGGCGAAGCCACCGATAAAATACCAGATATCAATGGGCCCCATCCACAAACCGTAGATAATCCCGATAACGGCAAGGATCAGTGATTTCCGGTAGCGCAGGATCGTGGGGTGGCATCGCATGAGCAGGGCGTCGGGGGAGGGTCCGGGATCCTCGGCTGTTGTCGCTTGATCCTCTTCGATGAGCTGGTCAGCAGACTTATCCTCGTCTTCGGGAACAGGCTCAAAGAGCTCATCGAGTATCACCATGTTACCGCTTTGCGCATCCTCACACTCATGGGAGAAGGTGATCACCTGATCCTCCAGCATGCGCTCTATCTCTTTGGATGAGTACGGCCCGTTGCGCTGACCATCCTCCCAGATATAGAAACTCTCAGGCATGTCTGTGTTGCTCCTATCAGGTGGTGGATTCTTCGCCGATGGGCGGCAACAGGTCTTCACGGGCCAGCAGTGCATCAATGGGCTGTTGCGGTTGACGGTTGAGCTCTGCCAGGAAAGGGGTGATGCGGTCCATTTCCACAATTGCGGTGCGTACCAGGCTGGTGATAATCTCATCATCGACCAGGCCTTTCGCAAAGACATTGCTGATGCGGAAGAATACCTCACCGGTTTCAATGTTGGCCTCAAAGTTACCAACATTGAGGGTAAGGTTGGTGCGCATCAGTGCATCCCATACCGGCAACCGGGAGGCCGGGGGGATGCGGAAGGAGAGTTGTGCCATGACTGAGGCAGTCGAGAGTTCCTCAAAGGCCTGGAGGTGCATCGCCACCTTGGCGTTGTATGCTTCGAACTCGCATTCAATCACCGGTTGTTGTTCCACCTTCCGGTATTGCCAGCCGGCAGCGTCAAAGGCTGCCTCAATCTGGCTGATCAGTGTTTGCTTTACGGTCACCGTTCTTCAGGAAATCACGCCGTCAAGAGCCCCCGTGCTATCGGCAAAGGATTCTGCCTTTACCCCCATCTGTTTCTGTATGGTGACAAACAGGTTGGAGAGGGGCACATCTTTATCGAATCTCAGGTATTGCCCGTGCTTATAGCCCATGTTTTTCCCGCCGGCTAGAATCAGAGGATAGTTGTTATTGTTGTGGGTCTTGCTGTTGCTGCTGCCGTAAAAGATGCAGGTATTGTCGAGGACGGTGCCCTCGCCTTCCTTCATCCCGCTCAGGCGCTTCATCAGATAGGCCAGGCACTCCGCCTGGTAGCGGTCCCATTTGCCCCTGTTTTCTGCTCCCTTGCCCTTTCCGGCGGCATGGGCCAACCCGTGGGCGTCTCTACCGAAGCCGAGAAGCGGCGGGAATTTATTCGCAATGGAGATGGCGCCGTGCATACTCGCCAGTTGGTAAGTGACAAAGCGCGTGGAATCGGTCTGGAAAGCCAAGGCAATCAAGTCGAGCATGGTGTGGATCAACTTGCCCGGGGTTTCATTGTCCGCATCCAGGCTGAGCCCTTCGGCGTTTACTTTCGGCCGGGGTACGTTTAACCATTGGGCGGAACGCTCAACGTCCTGTTCAATCTCGCGAACTGAAGTCAGGTACTGGTCTAGCTTGCCTTGGTCCGCCTTTCCCAGTTTGCGGTGCATTGTCTTGGCCTCGTCAAGCAGCAGGTCGAGGTGACTGCCGGTACGGGTCAGGCCCTTTCTCTGGGCTTCAATGGAGTCTCCCTTTAATCCAAATAAACGTTCAAAGACAACAGCCGGCCGGTTAAATGAGGGAATAGGTTGCCCGGTACGGGAATAAGAAAGCGTGTTGGCACGGGTGGGCATGCCGACACCGCCGTCCGAGGAGAGTGTCAGGCTGGTGAAACGGGTGCTTGCTCCAAGCTTATGCGTGCGGGCCATGAACTGGTCCAGAGAGATCGAATTTTTAAGCCCGGTAGTCGCAAGGCTTAATTCCTCCCCGGTAAGGAAAGTGTCACCACTGTCATGCCCGCCAATGCGGCGCACCTTGGGATGGGACAGCCCTCCCAAGACGGTGACTTGGTCCCGCATCGGCTCGAGGGGCTCAAGTGATTTGTTGAAGGTGAAGTCCTTGCCTTCACCCCTGGGGAACCAGTGCCATTGCCCGAATTCCCCATCCTGGTTTGGGAGACTCACCCCATAGGGAAAGTAAATGGAACAAAATCTCTTCGGCGGGGGGGTGGGTTCAGCCCCCGTCAGGGATTCCATCCATGGCAGGGCAAGCGAAACGCCTGCCGCCTTTAGTATGGTCCTGCGATGTATGGTCCTGCGATTCATCTTATAAATTCCTTTTGTCTCTTGCTACACCTTGTGTAGTGCCATGGAATAATACATTTATATGGCCCTTATCGCGATAAAAAAGGCCGGCTGGTGACGATATTTTTCATCAAGCCGGGCAGGCGATAGTCATCCTTGGCAAAGTCTCCACTCAGTTTCCCAATCAAGGGTTCGTCCTCCAGCCTAAGGGAACGGCCCAGGGCGTAGGTCAATAATTTGGATGCCAATGCTTTTGCAAATTGACCACGTCTTTCATTGAGCAAATATTCCTGGAGGTCAGTGAGACCTGATATCTCATGATTGCCCGGCAGCACAGTCTCGGTGGAAACGGGTTTTTTCCTTCGGGCCGTCTTTTGGCGCAAGAGACCAATGGCATCATATTTTTCAAGGGCAATTCCCCACGGGTCAATGCCACGGTGGCAATCCGCACAAGCCTCCTTCTTCCGGTGAACGGCGGGCTGTTCACGGATGGAGAGTGTCTCAAAGTTGGGGTCGCTTTTTTCTACGCTGGGCACATCAGGTGGGGGTGGATTGGGAGGGTCATGCAAGAGGCGTTCCCTGATCCATGCCGCACGCTTGATGGGATGAGAGTCGGCCCCATCCGATCCGGCCAAGAGTGTGGAGGCATGTCCGAGCAGCCCGCCCG
>JAAESJ010000409.1 GCA_024229495.1 Verrucomicrobiaceae bacterium
AGGGCGAAGCGCCGATTGTTGTTGGTGCCGGAAGTGGTGATCGCATCCACCATGAGCAGGGCACTGTTGCCGGGTTCGCCGGCAACGGGAACCACGGTGATGCCACCGGGGTTGCCGGTGCCCGGTGCGGTGCTGTCCCAATGGTCAGAGTTGTTGTTGTGGTCCCAGGTGCCGTCCAGTGCCGCGGAGGCACTACCCGCCGAGGCGCCGCCCTCAAAGAGGTAATCCCAACCACCCCCGGGTGGCAGGTAGTCCTTGGAGAAACCGGTGGCGATCAGTAAGAGTGTTACGGAGAGGGCCAGTCGCAGTGGGGGCATGGCTGAAATGGGGGAGTAGGGGGTTAACTGAAACTACGACCACCATGCCACTGTACCACTCACGGTTCAAGCCTTAGCAGGATTTACCATCCGGCACCTTTTACTTTCGTCTGGATCCTGCAGATATACATGTCAGCGGTGAGGTAAAGGATGCTGCCGTCGTTGCCCCATCCACAGTTAGCAGTTTTCTCTCCAGTGCTGATTCTGCCCAGTAACTTCCCTTCGGGATTGAATATGGACACTCCCCCAGGACCCGTTGCCCAAAGGTTTCCCTGTGAGTCGACCTTCAGTCCATCGGGAAGGCCTGGCAGTTTTCCGACGTTTGCGGTTGCGTCAGCAAAGAGTTTTCCTTTGCCTAGGGTTCCGTCGGCATTAACTGGAAATTTTTTCCATATCGCAGCCTTCGGATCTGACTGGGCAACATAGAGGGTCTTTTCGTCGGGGGAGAACGCGATACCGTTGGGACGTGTCATCTCCTTTGTTAACAGGGTGAGTGAACCGTTTTTCGAGAGTCGGTAGACTCCGCAGAAGTCAAGTTCACGGCGTTTATCCTCGTATCGGTTTGGCAAACCGTATGGCGGGTCAGTGAAATAGATATCTCCATTTGATTTTATGCACGCATCGTTCGGGCTGTTGAGGCGCTTCCCGGAAAAATTGTCGACGAGTGTACGTTTCCCTCCACCTTCGGTGAGCAAGGATATCCTCCGGTCGCCATGTTCGCATGCTAACAGGCGCCCTTTATGGTCAAGCAGCAGACCATTGCTTCCTGGCTCGTTGCCGTAGCTGGTGGCTCCGGTATAGCCTGAGGGCTTCATGAAGAGGCTCACACCCAGTCCTTCCTGCCACTTCATGATTGAGTTGCGCGGGATATCCGAGAATAACAGGTAGCCACCGTCTTTGTGATTGATCCAGACCGGCCCTTCAGCCCACACAAAGCCATCTCCGATCATCTCGATCTTTGCAGACTTGGCGATAAGCTCATCAATGGCTGGGTCAAGTCGGATCACTTGTCCCAAAGTGGGGTAATTGGTTGTATCAATGGTGCTTACGGCAGGAGTTTGTGCATCCTGAGCGGGCATCAAGCGGGTGAGTATGATGAGGCAGATGGCGGTAAATGTACACTTCATGGGAGGGCATCCTAGGGGCTGTAACAGCATGCGAAAAGCAAAACTGATAAGAATAAAACATGCTAATGCCAGGCCTTGTGAGATTTAAGGGAGTGGTAATGCTCCTTATTACTGGATGTTTTGGTTTTGAATTGTCAAGTTTTGGGCAATATTATTAAGTAAGTTATTAATTCTATGGACGCTGCATCAACTCCCCATCAATCGCCTGCTTATGAGGGTATCCCTACCGTTGCTGTTGCGGAACTTGATCCGGAAATACTCAAACGCGGTAGTGAGAGGAAAAATACTGGAGCAAAGGGATTTTCACTTCTGGTTGCCATCGGCTTGAATGTGCTGGTGTTGCTGCTCCTTGCCTGGTGGACGATAGCGAGCTTTACGGAGGAAGAGATAGAACTGATTGTTGAGTCAGGGCAGGTTGAATCATTGACCCAAGTTGACAAGAAGCAGTTCCAGAAGAAGCAACAAACAAAGCCGACCCCAGCTGCGGGCTCTCAGGCTCCGCCATTGATCACGTCAGCTGTAGCTGACCCTACAGCAGTTTTTGTGGTTGAGACCAGAGCGGAAACGGAGGCCTTTGGGATAGGTGAAGGTTGGGGTAAGGGTGCTGGATTTGGGAGCGGGGGAGCCGGTGGAGGAAGTGTCGGATTCTTTGGTTCCCGCTCAACAGCGCAGCGTGTTGTGTTCTGTGTTGATGCATCCGCGTCTCTTTCAACGCAGCAATTCTCGATGATCAAGAGAGAACTCAACAAGTCCCTAAAGAAGCTCGCTGCTGCTATTCAATATCAGGTAATTTTCTTTTCCGGGCCGGCATGGTTTGCTGAGGATGAGCATAGCGGCAGTAAGAACAATCATGTGGTTAAGCATGGGGGAAAGAAGTATCAATGGAAGACCAAGGGAGGAGCCAGTGCATTCTATATGGTTGGAGAAAAGGATCTTTACACTGCGGATTGGCTTTCTGCCACCAGTTCGAATTTGTCCAAGACCCGGGCGAGAATTGAGGCGGAATCAAAGTCCTACGGAACAGATTGGCGTCATCCGTTACGGATGGCTTTGCAGATGAAACCCAAGCCCGATGTGGTTTATTTCCTGACTGATGGAGCCGTGAGCAATGGACAACAGGCAGTGGACCAAGTCATAAAGATTAACAATCGTGGCAAGAAGGCCAAGATTAACACGATTGCCATGATGTTGCCCAAGAGGGGGGCTGATTTGCTCGGTGAACTGGCGAAGAAGACGGGCGGCGAGTTTACTGTGGTAATGGCTGACGGTACCGTCAAGAACGGCATGCAGAAGAAGTAGTTGCCGGCTTTTGACGGCTTTGCTTATTAGGGCTTCTTCTCCTCACGGGTGGACTTGATATACAGCTCCCTGAGTTGCTTGTAGTCGACTTCGGCCGGGCTTGAGGACATTAAGTCAACGCCCCGGTTGTTTTTTGGAAAGGCGATAACTTCGCGAATGCTTTCTTCTCCGGCTATTAGCATCACAAGGCGGTCAAAGCCCAGAGCTACACCGCCGTGCGGCGGGGCGCCGAAGCTGAAGGCTCCAAGCAAGTGACCGAATTCCTGAAGGGCTTGAGTTTCATCAATGCCGAGAGCAGCGAACATCTTGGCTTGCAACTCGCTTTCATGGATTCGTATTGAGCCCCCTCCGATTTCATGGCCATTGAGAACCACGTCATAGGCTTCGGCACGGATTTCTCCAAGATTGTCACCTTTTTCAAGCAGGTGGATGTCTTCCTGTTTTGGACGGGTGAAGGGGTGATGGACAGCATTCCATTTGCCGGTTTCCTTGTCCTGGCTGAGCAGGGGGAAGTCTGTTACCCAGAGAAATTTAAGGTCGGTGTTGCCCTCGGTGGTTTTCAGGTAGCCGGCACACTCAAGCCGAATACGGCCCAGCACCTCGCAAACTGTTGGCCAGTCACCGGCTCCAAAAAGGATGAGGTCGCCTTCCTCAATTGACATGGCTTCCGTGAGGCGGTTTTTTTCCTCTTCACTGAAGAACTTCACGATAGGGGATTTCCATTCGCCGTTTTCCACCTTGATGAACGCCAGTCCCTTGGCTCCATGCAACTGGGCGGTCTCAGTGAGATGATTGATTTGCCCGGTAGTGATGCAGGCAAACCCTTTGGCATTGATGGCTTTGACGACTCCACCGGAGTCAACGGCGCCTTTAAAAACCTTGAACTGGCTTTCCTTAAACACTGAGGAAAGGTCGGTAAGTTCCATTGAAAAGCGCATATCAGGCTTATCGCTGCCAAAGCGATTCATTGCTTCCTGATAAGTGAGCCTTAGGAATTCGCATTCAATCTCATTGTTCAGGGCATCCTTGAAGCACCGGGCGAGGAGGTTTTCAACAAGTGAGAGAATATCGTCTGTGGAGACAAAAGAGGCCTCGATGTCAATTTGCGTGAACTCAGGTTGACGGTCAGCGCGGAGGTCTTCGTCACGGAAGCAACGGGCAATCTGGAAGTATTTCTCTACACCGGCAACCTGCAGAAGTTGCTTATACTGCTGGGGGGCCTGAGGGAGCGCATAGAAACTTCCCGGGTTCAGGCGTGATGGCACCAGAAAATCCCTTGCTCCTTCAGGCGTGCTTTTGCTCAGGATTGGTGTCTCTATCTCAAGGAAGCCGGATTCATCCAGGTAGTCCCGGCAGGCCTTGGCCACCCGGTGGCGGATTTTAAGGTTGCGTGCCATACGCGGGCGGCGCAGGTCAAGGTAGCGGTGACGAAGCCTTATGTCCTCGTTTGAGAGTTCCTTGTCGAGTTGGAAGGGGAGCACCTCGGAGCGGTTGATAACCTTAAGCTCTGTGGCAATAAGCTCAATTTCCCCGGTTTCAATATTCGGGTTAACGGTGGTTTGCCCCTCAATTTCCGGCCTTGCTCCAACGGTTCCCGTAACTTGAATAACATCCTCTTGGCGCAATGAATGAGAGAGTTGTGCCGCTTCGTTGTTTTCCTCACTGCGGAACACTGCCTGGGTAACGCCTTCACGGTCACGGATATCAATAAAGATGACGCCATGGTGGTCGCGTTTTGTATTCACCCAGCCAACCAGGGTTGCAGATTGGCCGATGTGTTCCTTGCGGAGATTGTTGCAATGGTGCGTGCGCATTTTCAAGAGGGCGGGTTGCTTTAAAGGTGGGTTAGGCATAGAGAGGGCCTTCAGGTGTCTTGTCCAGAATGGCCCTCACGAGGTTAATTATCTCACCGGAATCTATTTTTTCTTCTTTGCGTTCGGCTAGGTCCTTGACGCCAACCTTAGGGTATTCGGAACCGATGATAACGGCAACGCGGGCCTTGGCATGTTCTGCCTGGGAGAACTGTTTGCCGACTTTGTTATCGGTCATGGAATAATTCACGCGAAACCCGGCTCCGCGTAGTTGTTGAATGGTGTAGAGAGCCTCGCTGCGGACTGTTTCATCAGCGATGATCACCTGAACATCTGTTGTGTTCACTCCGCCAAGATGGTTTAGTAGTCTGGAATTTGCATTTTTTGTTTCCCTGATCAGGTCGGTGATTACGACATCGCCCATTGCAAATCCGCATGCCGGCATGGAGCTCGCATCATTACTGATCAATCCGCACAGGTTGTCATAGCGCCCGCCTCCCGCGACTGCGCGCATTGCCTTGCCGCGATCAAATACTTCAAAAACAGTGCCGGTGTAGTAGGCAAGTCCCCGCACCACACCAAGGTCGATCGTTACGTGATCCGCCAGATTGCGTGCCTTGAGGTTCTGGATGATGGAACTGAAGTGCTTGTCGGCTGCCGAGGAGGAAATGAAATTGTCAACAGCCTGTCGTGAGGAGCCAAGGGCAATGAGTTTCTTGTCTGTCGTTTCAGGGGATTCCCGTTCCATTTTATCGATAATTTGGAGGAATTCCTGCAGATTGTCCGCGGTCATGGATTCGGCCTGCATAAAATCAATCCAGGCATCACGGTTACTTAGGCGAATGACGAAATCCTCGACGCCGAACCCGAAGTCCAGCATGAGATCAATGGCGAAGGCGATCAATTCTGCGTCGGCAGATTCTGAAGATTCCCCAAGGATGTCGACGTTCAATTGGTAAAATTCGCGCCCGCGCCCTTTTTGTGGCTTTTCATAGCGGAAGAACTGACCGATGCCAAACCAGCGCATTGGCTTGCGGTAATCCCTTTGGCGGGCAACAGCCATCCTAGCCAGGGTTGGGGTGAGTTCCGGTCGCATTGCCACACTCCTATCGCCCCGGTCTTCAAAGTGAAAGAGTTGCTGGAGGATCTCCTCGCCGCTTTTTTTCTGGTATAATTCAGAGTTTTCAAGGATAGGTCCCTCGTATTCATGGAAGTTATAGCGATGAGCAACCGAGCGCCAGTGGTCGAAAACGTAGTTTCGCACTGCGCAGTCTTCCGGGTAAAAGTCCCGGAATCCGGGGAGACTTTGGATTTTTCCGCCCATTGGTTCGATACAGGGAGCGCAAGATGCCGGGTTTAGGCTGAAATTCAACCGTTTTGGACGTTGAGTCGTCCTTGGATATGGTGGAAGGGTTGTTTACATGCTGGATCGGCTCCGATTGCGCAATTTTCGCTGTTTTGGGCTACTTGAGTGCTCACTAGAGGGTGAGGTGACGCTTTTTGCCGGGAACAATGCGCACGGCAAGACCACTATCCTTGAGTCGATCTGCATGCTTTTGCGGCTGCAGTCGCCACGGGCGAGCACATTATCGGAAGCCGTGAGGCTTGGTGAGGGCGGGTTCGTTATCGAGGGGGACTTCTCAGGGCGGCATCTCATGTATTCCCTTTCCGGGCAACGAAGACAGATGAAAGTTGATGGAGATGCATGCAAAACCCGCTCCGAATATCTGGCGCAAACAGGACTTGTTGTTTGGATGGGCAATGACGATCTGGCGCTGGTAAGAGGAGGAGGTGATATACGCAGGAGGTATATGGATTTTGCGGCATCTCAGATTTATCCAGGTTATCGCGATTCCCTTCGGGCCTATAACCGTGCATTGCGGGCCAGGAATTTTCTTCTTAAGCGGGACAATAAGCCGAGGTGGGAACAGATTGGGGCATACACTAAGCTTCTCGTTGAGCACGGCACTGTAATTTGTGAGTCCCGCGCGAACCTTGTAGCGGCGCTATGTCCCTCGGCCTGTCATGCCCAGAGCGAGATTAGTGGACGGGATGAACCTCTAGGGTTGGATTATGTGAGTTCCGGAGGGGAGGATCTCGCGGCAGCTTATGAGCAGAGTGCAGACCAGGACGGCAGGAGAAGGCAAACTAATGTTGGCCCTCATCGTGATGACTTAACTCTTGAAATTAAGGGGTTGCCAGCCGGGCAGTTTGCTTCAGAGGGACAGCAACGCACTATTGCCCTTTCATTGAAACTTGCGCAGGCAGAGGTATTGCGTGTGGCTAAGGATGCCGACCCGATTTTGTTAATTGACGATGTGTTCGGCGAACTCGACCAGGCCAGGCGCAACGCCTTGTTGTCATATCTGCCTGAGAGTTCACAGAAGTTAATCACCACCACACACCTTGACTGGGCGGACGGGGATTATTTAAATTCGGCTCAGCGGTATGAGGTTGATGGCAGTGGCTTGTGTTAGGTGTAGTGTGTTTCTCTGCCTTTGCGCTAGAAGACATGAGATGATGATGAATTCAGCCGAGAGGGTAATCCGGAGCGGTGACCGGTGATGGACTCCTTAGATATCTTGATCCCGGTGAACTCGGTGTATACTGCATCAACCTGGTGGTGAGATTAGTGAGCCAGGCCTCTCAACCTTGAAAAGTGTCATGACTAAGGCAGAGCGTGTGGATTTTGTTCTTGAGGAGTTGGGAAAGCTCTATCCTGAGACCCCGATTCCCCTGGATCATCACGATCCTTTTACCTTGCTGGTTGCGGTATTGCTCTCTGCCCAGTGTACTGACAAGAGGGTTAACATGATTACGCCTGTCCTCTTCCGTCGCGCAGGAAATCCACAATTGATGGCAAAGCTTCCCGTGGAGGAGATCCAGGAAATTATTCGTCCATGTGGGCTGTCGCCGCAGAAGGCGAGGGCAATCAGTGTATTGTCCGACATGATTCTCAATAACCATGGTGGGGAAGTTCCTCAAACTTTCCAGGAACTTGAGGCATTGCCGGGAGTTGGTCACAAGACCGCTTCGGTGGTGATGTCACAGGCTTTTGGGTTTCCCGCATTTCCTGTTGATACGCATATTCACCGCCTTTCTCAGCGCTGGGGTTTGAGTAATGGGAAAAATGTTGTGCAGACGGAGAAGGACCTGAAAAGAATTTTTCCACAGGAACATTGGAATAAGTTGCACCTGCAGATGATATTTTATGGGCGTGAATATTGTTCAGCGCGCGGTTGTGACGGTAGAGTCTGCGGGATTTGCACGGCACTTTATCCGGGCCGCAGGAAGCCGGTGGTTACCAAAAAGGCTTAGAGTGTTCCCCGTTGCTGGGAATCAGCCGGACTCCGGCAATTCATGACCGAGCTTTAGGTCGTCGGCTGATCCCCGTTGGCGGTCAGGACCGGCAGACTGTATGTCGAGTGTGGTGGAGGAAATGGCGTGGAAGAAGTAGGGGGTTCCCCACCTATCCAGCAGGTTGCCCTCATTGTCGATGTCGGGATGATTACTTGGGAAAACCACGACACTTTGCTTGTTTTTCCCCATGAGGCTTCTGACAACCTCAAAATTCTCACCGGCTACGGGATTGCTTTTGTTCATCATCCGGTAATAGCCGAGGATCGCATCAAGAATCTGGATGTCTTCCTCGGGGGGGATGTCCTTGTCGTGCAGTTGGCGGGACAGGTTAATGGCCTGCTCAAAGATGATCCTGCCGTCATCAGTTCGAGTGACTCGTGTGTCATCACGATGTGAAGGAACGCGGTAATTGCGTGATATTTCCTTTGGTGGTCCCGGCTGGAATGGTTGCACGATTACGGTGCCGGCGCTGGTTCCCGGCCTTGTCTGGCCGGGTTGCATTCGGGATTGATTGGATTCCCCGGAAGGGGTGAGGTTGCTAGTGGCCGGATTGATCGGGGCAGGTGAATTCTGAGTAACCCCGGGCTGCCTCGGGCCTTGCATCATGATTGTATATATGCAGGATGCTATTATTATGAGAAGAAGGGCCGGGATTATCCTCTTGAGGACTCGGGGCCACCTTGGTTGCGGAGGCATCTGGGTGCTTCTTTGGATGGTGACCTAGGCGAGAAAATCAATCAGGTCGAGGTTCGGTCCGGACTCGCTGTCATCGAAAGGATCAGGAAACCTAGAGAGGTTGGGGAAAATGCTGCCAATGTCGGCAGGAGGAACCCCCAGCCATTTTGCGAGCACGGCGGAATATTGCTCCACGGCGGTAGTGGGAATCCAGCGCCCCCTTGACCCTGATGGAACGTCATCCGGGCCGTTGATCCTGAGTTGCGGAATTTTGCCGTAGATTTTTCCACCGTTTACCGGGCCTCCAAATAGGAATGCATTGGTGCCCCACGCATGGTCGGTACCGGAACTGGCGAAATTACTGCCATTGGGGGTCCATGTTCGGTTGAAGTCTGAGGCCTGGAAGCCAATTACGTTGTTGTAATCAAAATCACTGTCATTGGCAGCAAGCTCCTTCATGGACTGGTTGAAGGCACCGATGGCGTCGTCGAGTTGGGTTAAGAGCACCGGGAGGTCTGCATTGATATCCTGATGGGTGTCAAAGCCACCCTGATCGACAAAGAATATCTGACGCTTGTTTCCAAGGCAATTACGCCCGGCAATGAGTTGAGCGACCATTTTAAGTTCACGGCCGAGGTCGGTATCAGGGAAAAGGGAGTCAAAGTTAACCCCTGAAGCCGTTGCGGTGGTGATGGCTTCCCCGATAATGCCCTCGTTTGCCCTGGCGCGGCGAACGACGGTGTTATACCCTTCCTCAAGGATGTGCTTATGCCTGTGGAACATGACGTCCTCAAAGGCGGCTAAGCGTTTGCCGTTATTGTTATTTTTATACTTGTTGGTAGCGGCGGTAATGGCGTTCTGGTAATTCGACCCGTAGCCAGCCACGCTGATGGCTCCGTTGTCGCTTACTGCGTATTGGGCGACCGACCCCCCGGGTGAGGAGAGAAAATCCGAGGTTCCCGAAACCGTGATGAGCATGGATGATTTTCCCTGGGGGTTGAGGTTGTTGCCCTCGGGGCTGAAATTCTTTGCAATGCGCCCTCCCCAGCCGCTTGAGAATGGCTTGTCGGGTTGGGATCCGGCCATCCACTGTGTCACTTGGTCTGAGTGGCTGAAGAGCTGAACTGGAAGAACAGCCGTGTCGTAGTTGGCCCTGGTTACAACCTCGGAGAGGTTTCCGCAGTTTGCCAACATGCTCAGTTCACCGCTGTTGAACATTGTGGCCATCTTGCTCAGACTGGGGTGGAAACCGAATGGGTCACCGTTGTGAGCGCTTAACGGGATGGTGTCATCTCCCTCTGCGGATGAACTGCCGTTGGGGATGGCGACGATCCCCCTGTTGCTGGTGTAACGGTTTGCCTGTGGGTTTGTTCCCCTTGGGATGAGGAAGTTGTTCATGTCACAGCCGCCACGCAAGAAGACACATACCAGTGCCTTGTAGTCACTCAGCGTGACCTCCTCTGCAGCTGCATTCATCAGCCCGAGGTGGTTTAATGTCTGCGGAAGTCCGCCCAAGGCCAGTGAACCGAATGCTGAGCGGCCGAGGAAACGGCGACGGCTCACCTTGATGTTGAAGTTTCTGTTGATCGCCATTGGCTGTGGGGGTGTGGGGTTATTTTTGGACGACAAACTCAGGAGTGGTGCTCATTAAATAGAGCGCGGTGCGGAACAAGTTGACCTTGCCGGAGGTGGCAGTCTCATCGTTCGAGTTATAGGGGCTGTAGGACATGCTGATCAGGGCATCGATAATGATTTCCCTTGGATTTCTGAGCTCGCCGTCATTGCTGAGATTGCCATCGCCAAAGGTCAGCTTTGCGGGGTTGATCCCGTCAGCAGACGTGTCCTCGTTGTCGGTTGTATCGTAGGGGTAAGATGCGGCAAAGCTGCCACCAGTCAGGCGTAGGTCAATGGCATCAACAAGGGCGGTGATATCCCTGAGTTGCTCTGATGAATTGCTTCCCCATGGAATGATGCTCAGGGCCCAGTCAACGAAGCGGATACGCGCGTTGTCGTAAGTATCGGACTCGTGATTGTCATCCGGGGTGGGGTCCTGGTAAAGGAGACGCTGGTTGTAGCCGTTAGGCTTGCGTTCCGTATTGTCTGAATTTCTCCCGGGGTTACCGCCAACCGGGTTAAGACCGGCGCCATTGAGGTTCCAGGTAATGTTCCAGAAGTAGTTTATGTTGCGGATTACCGCGGTTTCCGTGGCGATTTGCATTTCGGGAGCAATCATTCCTGCGTCGGCTACAGGGCCTCCGGGACTGTAAAAGGGCAAATAGTAATTGAACACAGTTTCCTGGGAGAAGGGCGTCATCGAAAGGGTTTGGTCGCTGCTTGGATAACGGAACCGGCTATTGATGGTGAAGTTGGACAATTGGCTTGCAGGGTATCCAAAATTGGCCAGATAGCCGTCTGCCGGCGGCGCGGTTGCGTCAATGTTGGGAAGTGCCCTGTCGGCACTGAGCGGAAGATAGGAATACATTCCCGCCTGATATGGAGAGCTGCCTTGGCTGAGCCCCGCAATCAACTTGACCTGATTGAGAAAATCGCTGCTCCCGGCACTTCCGTTGAGGGCATGGATGGCAAGAAGGTTTTCTCCAGGTTGCAGCAGGCGCAGGAAGTTAGTGACTGTGAAATCCTGAAAGGTGGCGGCTATCGCGTCATTTGTTGTCTGGGTCGCTGAAGAGTTCCAGTTCAGGTCGGAGGGCGCGTTGTCTGAGGCGATTCGGGTGCCGTTTAGGTAAGCGACGAAACCGTCATCAGAGCGTGCCTGTAGCTTCAGGAAGTTCCAGTTTACGAGGTCTGTGTCATTTACATTGAACTTGATGCGGATATAG
>JAAESJ010000410.1 GCA_024229495.1 Verrucomicrobiaceae bacterium
GTTACCGAGGGACTGGGTTTCCATAGCGGCAAGGGGCATTACATCACTTGGGAGGAGATTAGGCAACTGCACAAGATGGGTTTTGAGATCGGCAACCATACCAAGTCGCACCCGAACGTGACCCGTCTCTCACGCGAGCAACTCAAGGGGGAACTTGACCACATTGAGAAGAGGTGCCGGGAGCACGGGATCAGCAAGCCGGACACTTTCGCTTTCCCCGGGTTTTCCAACAACCTCAGGGCTGTTGAGGTCCTGGGCGAGATGGGATACAAATTCGCCCGTCGCGGGGTGGGTCCTGAGTATCCGGACAGCGGATCCGGAGCGCGAGGTCCTGCCTATGATCCTGCCAGTGATCACCCCTTGCTGATCCCCACCACCGGGTATGCGGGGCCGAAATGGGGAATGAAGGACTTGCAGTGGGCTGTTAGTCAGGCAAAGGAAGGCAAGATAGCCGTGCTTTGTTTCCATGGGGTTCCGGCACTGGATCACCCCTGGGTGAATTGCACCCCGGAGGCATTCGAGAAATACATGCAACGGCTCAAGGATGAGGGTTGCACCGTCATTTCAATGCGTGATTTGAGTCGGTATGTTGATCCCGAGAAAAAGCCAAAGGACCCCTATGCTCCAATTCGTTCCCGCGTAAAGAAATGAGCGGGGATAATCAACGGTTCAAAGACCAGGTTGCCGTGGTGACCGGTGCCGCTGAGGGCATTGGCCGGCACCTTGCCGAGCGTCTGGCAGGCGAAGGGGCACGGGTTGTCATTATTGACCGGCAAGCCGCCCTGCTGGAAAGCTGTGCTGCCGAAATACCGGGGGCGGATTGGCAGGTTGTGGACATTTCCGATGACACGGAAGTTTGCGCGGCTTTTAAAGCGATAATGGCAGAGTGTGGGCGGATCGATATTGTCGTGAATTGCGCCGGTATCGTGGGGCCGAATGCACGCAAGGTGACCGAGGTGGAGGTGGGTGAATTTGATGAAGTTTATGCCGTTAACCTTCGTGGCTCATTCCTTGTAACCAAGTATGCCCTGCAGCACATGGAGGAGCGCAACTACGGAAGAATCCTGCTTTTCGCTTCCATTGCCGGCAAGGAGGGCAATGCCGGAATGAGTGCATATTCTTCGACCAAGGCCGGAGTGATCGGGTTGGTCAAGAGCGCCGGGAAGGATTTCTCCGAGACGGGCATTACCGTCAATGCCATTGCGCCGGCAGTCATCCGCACCGGGATGGTGGAGGCCCTTGATCAGTGGCAGGTTGATTACATGACCGAAAAGATTCCCATGAAGCGTTGTGGGACGCTCGATGAGGTTGCCGCTCTGTCCTGCTGGATCGTCTCCCCGGAGGCCAGCTTCACGACGGGTGCCGTTTTTGACCTTTCCGGAGGCCGTGCAACCTACTAGGGAAGGGAAGCTCACGATCGCAAGAACTGGCGATAAATATCCAGTGTTTCCGTTGCCATGTGCCTGGCGGTGCACTTTTCACGGACACCCGTTCGTCCCTCTTCCCCCAGTTGCACTGCCTTTTCAGGATTGTGCAGGAGCTCTCCAAGGGAAGCTGCCAGCGAGCCGTTATCTCCCGGGGCCGTAAGAATTCCTCCTCCGGTTTTCTGGAGCATCTCGGGAAAAATTCCGTGCTTGGGTTGAACAACGGGAATGCCGCCGCCAAGGGCCTCAAGAACGGGCAATCCCTTTGGCTCACGATAGGCGGTCGGCAGGGAGAAGGCATCAATTGATGCGAGGAAATCCAGTTTTCCCTTCCGGTCCGGTGATCCGATGTAGTTGAATTTTTTTCCCAGCCCAGCTGCTTCAATCCGGTTCACCTGAGCGGCAAAAAATGCGCGGTTGTTTTCCCCGAGCCAACCTCCTGCCTTCAGGCAGGCTGTACCGAACTTGTCTTCACTGTGAAGATGAATGAATGCATCGACAATGCGATCAAAGCCTTTCTCGGGGGCAATGCGGCCAAAGTAACCGATCGTGGGAGGCCTGTCCTTCAATCGTTGTAAAGCTGACAGTTCGCCGGTGTCGATTCCCAGGGTGACCACATAAAACTTTTCCCGTGGTATTTCCAGGAGATCGGACATTGTTGCAGCATAGAATTCACTGAAAGTGATAAAGCCGTCGACCTCTCCGGCCAGACGGCGCAGTTCGGCCAGAACCCTGGGACGGTGCAACTCCGTGAGTTCTTCAAGGAAGAGGTCGTCACCCTGGAGAGTGACCAAGACAGGGACATTGAGTTCACGCTTAAGGGTCGGGACGAATCCCGCAATAAGGAGGTTGCTGAGATTAACCAGATCCGGTCGTGCCTTCTCCTTCATCCAGGACACGCATCTTTTCACCTCATTGCGCTGGTTACCGTTCTCGCCGCGCAGCATGGACAGGGTCAACTCACCGAGTTGTCCGGCTTCCACCTCAATCGAATTGCTTGCCGTGAGTCGCCTGATGATTCCAGGATGATCGAGCCAGCCGGTCAGAAACCTTGGCAGTTTCCTGAAGAGTTTTGATTTCTCTTTCAGGTAGACATTGATCCCCCCGAAGAGCAGGTCGTCTTCACTAGCATTCTCCACATCTGTGCGGATTGGCGTGTATACGGGGACCAGCGTGACATCACATTGCAGAGTGCGCAGCTCATGGGTGAGCGTGTTGTCGCGCAGGCAACTGCCACAAATCATTCCTGCTGCCCCGGCTGTCACGTAGGTTACACGCATTGATCAGGTAGACAATGGTCGGCAATCCGGCTGCATAGGTCAAGTGGCAGAGGTGGTTGATTTATTCCGTAAGGGCTCCACATTTCCCCCGATGTTTCCCAGCCACCTGCTTTTTCAGCGTATTTCGGATGACCTTGTCAGCGCCATTGTCCATTATCTGCGCAATGAGGAACGTGAAGTATACAAGTCAACCCTTGCCACCCTTGCCACGGAACGCCGGCTGCGCCCGGTATTTATCCAGAAGCGCCCGCTTGAGGCGCAACTTTCCTGGATGAAGGAATCCCTCAAGTTGAAGAGTGCAGAGAGTATTGCTGACCAGGTCCTGCAGGTCTGGTTGTTGAAGTCGAAAAAAGACATGGTCATCGGGTTTCTCGAGGCTCTCGGTATTGAGCATGACGGAGATGGTTCGGTGGAGGAGTTGCCCGAAGAGATGGACGGGGAAAAACTTAATGTTGTTGTTGAGAAGATGATTGAGCTGAATTCAGCCGATGAGGTTAAGCTTTACCTGCACATGTTTCAGGGGCAACGCCCGGGAGGATGGGAGCAACTCGGCAAGTTGCTCGAAGAGGACGAGCGGCTTAAGCTCTAGGTGGTCGTGAAGAAATATGCGATGGCTTCTGCGACACCGGCTCCGCAGGATTCCCTCGCGACATAACCTCCCCGCTTGGTGATTTCCTCCTTGATCTCGGGTATGGAGTTGCCTGGGCAGGAAATCATGGAGGCTACATTTTCCTGGAGCATCGTGAGGTCATTGTAATTATCTCCAATAGCGAAAGTTGATGAGGGCTTAATCTTGAGCTTGCGACCGATTTCCTTCAATGCGCTTCCCTTGTTGTAGAGTGCATGGGAAAAGCGCAGGTAGATTGAATTGCGCTCGTAGGATAGTTGTATCGCGCCGTCATTAAGGATTGCCTTATCAATGAACGTGCACAGGTCATCCATTTCCCCGTTATTACTCGCGATAATGCCCGCGGGTTCCTCGGGTTCAGCTATCCAGTTGGCATTACTCTCTTTTTCCACAAAGTCCGTTATTTTTTGCAGAAGCTTTCGGTGCTTGTGAAAGAGTTTTTCATGGTCTTTACGGCAATGCTTGTTCCAGTTGCCGAGATCAATCCAGCGACGGAAGGCATTGGGTTCATGAATCTCGCGCTCGCAGGTGATGAGGTAATCCGGAAAATCGCGCAGACCGCTCTGATTGATGCCGGTGACGGCATCAAAAAGCGACCGTCCGGTATTGATAACGAATAATGCCCCGCGTTGACGCATCTCATCCAGTGCCTGCTTAAGGGATGGATCAATAAGGCTGGGGCTGGAGGGGTCAATAAATGTCCCGTCAAAATCAAAACATAACAGGAGTTGTGAATGTCTATTTGCTTTTGGCATGAGCAATGATCCCGGCAATCCTAGCTGGGAATTTGAAAATGGCACCTCATTTTCATCACTGGACTCAGTAAACTATAGTGACAATAGTAGGCACGATGAAATCCGCATACGAACTGGCCATGGAGCGTCTTGAAAAAGAATCCCCGCAAGTGAGCATCAGTGAAGAGAAGAAGCAGGAAATTGCAGATATTGACAGGAAATACCGGGCCAAGATTGCCGAGCGGGAATTGTTTCTCCGCGGAAAGGTTGAAGAGGCCAATGCAGAGGGTGACCTTAGCGCGGTTGCCCAGATTGAGGATGAGCTGGCACGTGAAGTCCGCTCCCTTGAGGCCAGGTGTGAGGAGCAGAAGGAAGCGGTCAGGGATGCTGTGGGTTGATGGCAGTCGCTGACAACCCGGGATAATCGGTTGCGGGATATTATTTACCACACAAGGCAATGAAATGCCTCTAGATCCCGATACGAAAAAAGGTCAGGAATGGGACCCGGGAAATGCGTGAGGGATTTTGATGAACGGGCTGGCCTAGCAATTCCGTCTCGTAAATTCCGTAAAACCGCTAGATCGCGGCACCGTGATTGCGCTCCTTGATCATCAGGTGCGGATTTTCATAGATTGCCCCGTTCTCTATGGCTGTAGTTCCTACCACAAGGCTCATGAGGGGAATCTCCCTGAGGTGCAGGGCGGGATGAAGGATTTTTTCTTCCCCAACGGTCAGCTTTGGGATGTATATGCGTTTAATCTTTTCAAATTCCAGGCACAGGAATGTAGACATGTGCAACTGCAGAGGTAGCTCACCAAGGTAACCAATGACTCCCTGTCCATTCAATACATCGACAACTTCACCGGTGCCGCTATCAATCGAGATTCCGATGCCGCCGTGCTCGGTCATTACTCGTGATTCAGGCTGCTGGGCATCAAGTAGCCCGACAAAAAGATGCTCCCCGGGTTGCATCAGGCGCATTTCGATTTCAAAGACGACTTCTCCGCTATCCATTTGCGTTGTTGCGTCATGGAGGCGGGTGAAATTGAATTTTTGATTGTCGAACTCAGCGGCGCGCATATTCATGTTGTGCTTAAGATGGAAAAAACGTTATTTTTTGGCGCGGGGATGGTGTCTATCTATAGAAAAACCCCAGCTATGGAAAACCATAATTACCATAATTAATATACATTAACAGTAATTTCAAGAAATAAATATATTTTCAGTAACTTTAATGTTTGTGGGTTACCTTGCACATGGTTGTTCAGGTTTGAGAATCTAGGGCTGTGTTTCCTCAGATTGACGCAACTAGTGAAGTCGAAGAAATCCTTTTTAGCCTTCTGGTCGCGGGTGTTCTCTTACTGGGCTCTCTGGCGGGCATTTATGTTATCAGGCTATTCATCAAGCGGTTTCTCGGGTGGATTTATGAAAAACACAGAAAAAGGTTCCATGAGAAGGGATTCACCGCATGCCCGCAATGTGGACGATCATTTAGTGGGAATCCGCATCCTTTGCTTTCCCGCTTGTTGGGCATAGGAGGCAACCTCAGCCCGAGAAGCCTGGTTGCTCGCTTGAATCCGTTGAACAAAATTCGGGCGCTGCGGGAGGGATTGAAATACATGTCCGGGCAAAAGCATCCGCTCGAAAACATTACTTTCTGCAGGACATGCGGCGAACCAAATGACGAAACCTTGCCGCAGGAAGAATCGGAAAACGCATCAATCTGATCCACTTACCCCCGCGCGGCGGTGGCCAAGAGCGGGGGCATCGTTGCGGGAGCATTTCTTCCTCATCCCCTTGTTCTTGGTGCGTTTTTTTTGATCGTCCTCTTCGACGACTTCCTGGCGATCCCCAAGTATTCTTTCCATTCCTGTGTCCTCGAATCATTGAGTCCGAATTTCTTGGTTTTATCCGCCAAAGTTTCCTCCCAATGATCCATCACGTATTTCTGCTTATGGGGAGGAAGGGCAGCCATCTTCGTCTCCAAGTCGGAATCCTCCCCCGCGATCCAAATGAATGACATGCCACCTAGTTTCCGGGGGAACGAAAACCCGGTGCGGGTAGGTTCGCCGTCTGGACCCGCCCGTTGCGTGGTTTCTTTTTGGACGGACTTCTCACCGGGGAATGGTTGCCTTGCGATAAGATACCCAGTGAGGATTTTCCGTGGAAGAGGTGCAATTATCTCACCTTGAACGGGTTGGCTCTCACTTTTTGGCCTGCTCAAATTGTTCGCGCCAATATTCCAGGCGCTGCTTGATGCGCATTTCCTGCCCGTTTTCCGTCGGTTCATAATACCGGCGCCCTTCAGGAAGGTAGGCCTGCGGGACGAAGCCGCCTTCATAGTTATGGCTGTAGAGGTATTCCTCGCCGTGTCCGAGTTGTTCTGCTCCTTTGTAATGGCTGTCCCTGAGGTGTTTCGGAACGACCAGCGTCCGGCCTTCGTTGATGTCCTGTTGAGCGGAGATCAGGCCTGAGTAGCAGCGATTACTTTTGGGTGCGGTCGCAACATAGAGGGCGGCATGCGCCAACGGGATCTGCGCCTCGGGTAACCCGATAAAATCGGCGGCCTGCTGGGCGGCAATCGCCACTCTCAATGCATTTGAGTCCGCAAGGCCGACATCCTCAGAGGCGGCGATGACGATTCGCCTGGCGATAAAGCGGATATCCTCACCGGCGTAGAGCATCTTGGCCAGCCAGTAAAGGGTGGCATCAGGGTCGGAGCCGCGCATCGATTTAATGAAGGCGCTGATGGTATCATAATGGGCATCACCATCGCCGTCATAAACCACGGTTTTCTGCTGGATGGATTCCTCAGCCACGGTGAGGTCAAAGTGGATGATCCCATCACTTCCCGGTGAAGTGGTGACGATACCGAGTTCAAGGGCGTTGAGGCATTTCCGTGCATCACCATCGGACTTGGTGACCAGCAGGGTGACGGCATCCTCAGAGATGCTGATTTGTTGTTTGCCCAGCCCGCGATCTTTATCTCCAATTGCCCGGTGAATCAAATCCTTCAGGTCTTCACTCTCGAGGGGTTCAAGCTGGAATACCTGGGAGCGCGAGACAAGTGGGCTGTTGATGTAGAAGAACGGATTATGGGTGGTGGCTCCGATAAAGCGCACGGTGCCCCTTTCAATATGGGGGAGCAGGACGTCCTGCTGGGCCTTGTTGAAGCGGTGGATCTCGTCCACGAAGAGGGTGGTGGTTGTGGAATGCAGGCGGTTGATGGAATTTGCCGCCTCAACGGATTTACGAATCTCGGCAACATTGCTTTCCACCCCGCTCAGGTTGATAAAGCGCGACTTGCTGTGGGCTGCAATTACCCTCGCTAGGCTTGTTTTTCCGACGCCCGGGGGGCCATAAAAAATTAACGATGAGAAGCTGTCGGCCATGATGGCCCTGCGCAGCAACTTGCCTTCCCCGAGGATATGCTGTTGGCCGACGTAGTCCTCCAGAGATTGCGGGCGCATTCGTGCAGCCAGCGGCATGGCATCATGATCGGTGTCATCAGGGGATGCCTCCCTGGTGTTTTCCCTGTCGAATAAATCGTCCATTATATAGGAGGCTTATCCTGCAGGTAGATATTGAGGTTTTCCGCCATCATCCTTATTTCCTTAGATCTCGAAAGCCAGGATGTCACCGGACCTTTCCAGGTCCAGCAGATCCTGGATGGAATAGGCTCCCAGGTGGCCGTTGACGAGTTCACGCAGTTCCTTGAAGCACTGTGCCA
>JAAESJ010000411.1 GCA_024229495.1 Verrucomicrobiaceae bacterium
GCCGACCATCCCCGAACCCAGCCGTGCCACGAATGACGTGGGGCATAAACCAGCTTGCCCGGCGACGCAGCGGCACCCTCCTGGTCATTGTCATTAGCAAACAAATGCCAATCCGGGTCGAAGGATATCCCGCAACTGTTACGTAAGCCACTGGAGTGAACGGTTAGAGAGTGGTCCTTGAGACGATAGCGAAAAATGGCCCCTACCCCGGTATACGGCATTTCCTTGTTGTCCGGCCCGACGTAAAAGGTCCAATGCCACAAGTGATCCGGACGCGAGCGATCCCAGTGCATGTGCGGTTGGGGATCCCCCATGGACAGGAACAGATCACCGGTTGGCCCGAATTCCATGCCATGAAGTCCTTGATGGTAGTGACCCTGTGGCAGTCCCCATAATATTTTTTCAGGTTTCAGGTTGATGCGCCGGGTGACGCCGTCAGGTATGCGGTAGAGAGCCGTATTCGTTAGGACAAAGAGATCATTGCCGTAGACCTCGAGGTCATAGAGCCAGGAGTCCTTGGGGAAACGGTACAACTCCTGGCGCGGTCCGAAGTCACCATCCGCGGTTGGCTCGTAAACATACAACGCCTCGCGGCAACCAACGAACAGACGCCCGGACAGGTCCATCGTTTGGCTGACAAAGAACTCTTTTTCATCACTGTCGAGAAACTCAACGCGCAACGATTTGTCGGCCAGCTGAATGCCGGGCACTTCGCCCCAGGCCGTGATCGTGAGAAGGAAAAGGCAAAGAGAGTACGAAAAACAGCGCATTATTGAGCGATTATTAC
>JAAESJ010000412.1 GCA_024229495.1 Verrucomicrobiaceae bacterium
CGCTCGTAGGCATCCGTAGAGGTATCGTTGGCGAATGCTTCCACCTCGGCCGGTTCGGGCGGCAATCCCCACAAATCAAAATAGGCCCGGCGGATGAGGCCGCGACGATTTGCCTCGCCGTTTGGCTTTAGCCCCTTCGCCTCGAGAGGTGCCAAGATGAATCGATCGATGTCCGTTCGTCCCCAACTGGTGTCCTTTATCTGTGGAGGCGCGACCTTGCGAAGTGGTTTAAACGACCAAAATTTCCGCCCGGTTTCAATATCGATCTCTTCCTTTGCCACCTCGGCAGCCTTGCCATCGCGGGAGTCAGGCGCTCCGATAGCCACCCACTTTTCAAAATCGGCAATAACCTTCTTGGACAGCTTGCTCTTGGGCGGCATCTCTAGCGACTTCTCGTGGCGGATCGCCTGAAGTAGCAGGCTCGCCTTCACGTCGCCCGGCACGATCCCCGGTCCAGTCTCACCTCCCTTGAGCACGGCCTCGCGCGTATCAAGCTGGAGTTCGCCCTTCAGTTTATTCTGCCTGAGCGCCTCGGCAGAATGACACTTGTAGCAGCGTTCCACCAGGACAGGACGAATTTTGGCCTCAAAGAAATTCAGCCCATCTGCGGTGGGTTCCTCGGCAACCGCCAGCAAAGCAGCCATTGGTGAAATAACGAGGATGGCGGGTAATACGCGATTCATTAACTGGGTTTTCAAAGTCAAGAACAGACGGTGAGATACTAGGGTTTATCTCCCCACTTCACCACAATAATTTCCCCCAAACCGTGCCATGTTAATAACCCGTGAAAACTCCGAAAACTTATCGCAAAGAAGAAACAGCACATCAAGGATTACGAACAGAATATCCAAAGTATAAAAAAAATCTCCAAAAAACTAAATAACCCCTTCTCCCTCTCACCCACCGATCATCTCAGGCAACTCATCAATCATGGTGAGGGCCAAGTATCCCGGGAGATATCACATGCCTCTACACAGGTTACACAGTTGTCTCCACGGCTCATTCTATGGTGAGCAAGGAGCCTATTTTTTCCTCACGGCGTAACTCAGCAGGATGTCCTGATCACGCAGGTAGAGTTTGCCGTTTGCCACAACGGGATGCGGCCATGCCCTAGCACTGCTCCGGTGAGGTTGCTCAAATTGGCTGATCTCTTTCATTCCCTGGGGCGTGGCTTCAATCAGGGCCACCGGCCCCTTTTCACTGCGCAGGATAAAGCGCCCACCGATATACAGGGTGGAACCCTTACCCACACTGCGCTCCTTGAATACTTCCTCGCCGCTCTTTATGGCAACGCAGCGGAAGGTGCCCCCGCTTGAGCCGTAGACGTGACCATCGATCAGGACAACTCCTCCATGATGGTTGGCAAGATTAGTGTTCGCATAGATCTCCTCAGTCGACCATTCGGTGCCTTTTTTGGTAATGCGAAACCCGTTACAGCCCACCCCGTATCCTGAAGTCACGAAGACGATGTCACCATCGACGACCGGGGTCGTGATGACAGCAGTGCGACCCGGGCGCGCCGCTTTCCAAAGGACCTTGCCTGTTTCGGGGTCAATTCCCGCAACGCTAGCACCGGTGAGCTGAATGTATTGGCGGGTGCCGTGGATGGTGGCGATGATGACCGATGAATAGCCGGCAGTATCTGTCCAGTCACCGGTCTGCCAGATCTTGGTACCGGTCTTCCGGTTGAGTGCCACCAGCGTCCCATCCTTGCCGCCAGGAGTGCAAATGACACGGTCCTTGTCCACCAGGGGGGATTCACTGTATTTCCAACCCGACATCATCTTGCCGCCAAAATCAGTGACGAGATTCTTTTTCCACAGCAGTTTGCCGGTGGTTGCATCCACACAGGCGATATCGGAATGCTGGTTTAAGGCGAAGACTTGCCCCCCGTCAACAGTGGGTGTGCTGCGCGTTCCAGGATAGCCTTTGTGCCCGCCTGCATCACCAATCTTTGATTTCCAGATGCGCTCACCGTTTTGCTCACTGAGCGCAATGACACAACTGCCGCCATCCAGGTCACCCAGAGTATAGATGGTTCCCTTGGCAACTGCGAGGCTCGAAAAACCGACCCCGAGGCCAGTAGTTTTCCAGACCAGGGTTGGTCCACCTTCCGGCCACTTCTCAAGGAGGTCTTTTTCCCTGGATATCCCATCACGGTCAGAGCCACGCCATTGCGGCCAGTCATCAGCATTGGCCGTCAACGTGAACTGGCCGGCCACAAATGCTAACATTGGAAGAAAGAGAAAAGTGAATTTCATAATTTTAGTGAGTTCTTTTCGGTGAGTCTCTGTAGTTTTGGAGAAGTTCGGGAAAGTGGCAAGTTTGTGATGGGCATGCTCTTGATTCCCAATGCCAAAAAAGCGATTTACTGATCGTTAGCAACGTCATTCCATTCCTGGCACTTGATTTAGTGGCGTCCACCCTTGTGCGCCCTCATACCAAGCTTGATCAGAACCACTGAGATTCCCCGATGAGAGCATGGTTCTCGCTTGCTCGCTTGAATATGGTCCATATTGCTGACCTCCCCTAGAAATATAGATCACATCCGGGTTACTTAATGCCGGCGGAATCGGGGTATTAGCAACGGAAGGGGGCGGACCATATGCTGCCGCCGTGGTCGGTTCAGTGGCACCGGAAGGGGATAAACCATATGTCTGGTTCTGATTGCTTCTGTCGCCACCTGCAATCTTAAGAAAGCCAAAAATGGCAGCTATCGCCACCCAAACCATTTTGCCTCCGACCTTATCCCAAAACGGCACGGCACTAGCTGGAGGACCATGTCTTGAGACTATCTGAGATTTATCGGATGCGTCAGCAAACTCATAGAATAAATCACCTCCTGATTCTGATGAAAGAACATAACGTGCATCCCAATTCAAAATTGGTATCCACAGGATCCAAGCTTGTTTGTATATCACGTAGGCATCTTGATAATTACCGCCTTCATCAAGCCATTCATCAATGTCAGGTAAATTTTCAACTTTAATTAGCTTCTCCCCGCCGAACGACCAAATAAACGCGTCTGCCTTCTCTGGAATAATCAACGAGAAGACTAAAACACTAAATAAAAGCTTGCCCATAAATTAAGATACACATTGCTCATGAATCATTTTACTTTCAATCCATTTTTCATCGATGTCTCAATATCCCGAAGAGCATTTACACCGGTGCCGGCAAGACGTAATATCTAAGCAAGAAATCCGGATAAACTCATGAAGAAACGCATACTCCTTTTTTCCCTGATCACTTCAATCGGCCTGCTGGTCGCCGCTGATCGCGGACAACGGGCTACCCCGCGCCCCAACAAGCCAATGCCCAGGGAGCAGGTCATGCAGTTCACGGGGAAGTGGAAAGATGCCAAGCTGAGCCGGGACATCCGCATCCTCTGGCTCTACGGTCCCGAGGATCACGGCGGGGGTGAGCATGACTATATCCGTATCAAGGAATTGTTTGTCCCCATGCTCAAGGGCATTGCCAGGGTGACTGTGGATGAGGCCTACCGGTTCCCGACACAGGAGCAATTCGACCGAGCTGATCTGATGATTCAATTCCTGCACCTTCCGGACCTTACGGATGAGCAGTTGGCCATGTTCCAGAGCTTTGTGAACCGAGGAGGCGGCGTCGTTTCCATCCATGAGTCCTGCATCATGCGGCCTGTGGATCGGGCAAAAAAACTGGCGGCGTGCATCGGCTGTTCCTGGAAGGGCAACAAGGATTCACATTGGGGCAAGTTCTCGCATGATCATCCCTTGTTCCTGAAGACGGAACACCCGGCGTTTGCCGGGCTACCTAAATCCGTCAGGCTAAATGATGAGTCCTACTGGAGCCTGCTCCGGGCCGACAATGTCGAGGTCATCGGTGCCATTGCCCCCAAAATAATCACAGATGACACCCCCTTTGCCGATATCCTGAAGAGCGAAGGTGCGCGAAGCGAAGCGTTCTGGACTTACACCTCCGGCAAGGGCCGGGTTTTCGGCACCACCACCGGTCACTACACCTACACGTATTTTGACCCGATGTA
>JAAESJ010000413.1 GCA_024229495.1 Verrucomicrobiaceae bacterium
GTAAAAAACGTAATTTCGGATAACATTTATTTAAAACTTGTTTGTTTCTTTTGATTTTTGTTTTATTTTTGCCCCCGGCCATCAGGCCGGGGCACTAGTAAGGATCGACTTCGAAAATTAAGTACAGGGCATCTGTCTGTTAATGGTGTGTGTGTGTGTGTCCACAAGTCTATATCTCAAGATCTAGAGGAGATAGAGACATGCGGTCTTTTGTCATCGATTAGTATAATCTATCAGACAAAATATTACTAATAATTTGATCAATCAGATCGACTGATCAGCCAATAATCGATAATCAGTGAATAAATCTTCAGCGATAGATTTATGCAAATTTATAGACCAAGATAGACTACTTTTTTCCCCAGACTGTTCTTTCAGCCTGCTCCCGTTTTCCAGCTCGCTGCAAAATTGATCAGCTCGTCCACAAATTGCGTCATTCAAAAATGAAAAATCTGATCCTCTAATAAAGGGTAGAAATGAGCTAGAAACTTCAAATAAGCGACGACTTCGATGTTATTGATGATGAATTTCAACATCATCAGCTAAGTTTGGTGTCCGGTGCATCTGCAGTACCGAAAATTCGGATCGCTTCAGAAAAAAGTAGGAATGAGCTAGGGACCTAAAATAAACGACGATTTCGACGTTATCGATGATGCTATTTCTAATTCGACGGTCAAATTTGGTGTCCGGTGCATCTGCAGTACCGAAAATTCGGATCGCTTCAGAAAAACATAGGAATGAGCTAGGGAC
>JAAESJ010000414.1 GCA_024229495.1 Verrucomicrobiaceae bacterium
AAGACCGATGGTGAGCAAAATTTAAATGCCCTGTTTGCTGAAGCTCATCCCGATGCGGTTTTGGTAATCCACGACAAGGTGGATGAGCAGCGGGTTCCCGGCAAACAACGATTATGGGTTTGGGGCGCCGCAGGATTCCTCGATTAAAAAGGGATTGGAACAGGGGATACACATCAAACTCAAATAAGGAAACCAGGATATGTTCATTCGGCAGCACGTAAAAACTATGGCGGTCAGTCTGACGTTTTGCTTCGCCGTAATCATTCTGGCTTCAATTACCGAGGGCGGCAAAGCCATTTGGAAGAACGATTCCTTTATCGATGGTGTCGCGGATTCGCCGACGCCCGCCGGAATGCCGATTGGGTCACCTTCGACGTCGGCTCCGGAAACTACCACTTTGCTTTGAATAAGTAGTGGCGCGCTTCTTCAGCGCTCATCATCCCCCAATCAAGCGACCTGCATCGTGGGGAGTGAGTGGCACACCAACCCTAGCCACCCGCCCTTGTGCCCTTGTGCGCTGTGGGGTGGTGGTAAGGGATTCCGGGTTTATAGATGTCGATTCCCCTTCTCTTACTCCATTGTATGAGTATGATTGACTCCTATGAGTTCAATCTTCTGTGTTTTATGCATATTTGTAACTTTGGTTTTCGCGCATACTCATGCGGCGGCTGATTTTGACTGGAGTAGCGGGGGCGACGGTGGCAGCGGGAACTTTATCATAGAGACAGAACAACAGGAGCTGGTTGTCGTGGGGGAGATTCCCGTGGGGCTGTCGGGGATCGAGATTTCCCTCGCGTCGACGGACGATGTGGATATCCAGCTATACGACAAGGCGACGGACACAGCGATCATCGCTTGGCCGGATGGAATTTTAAACAGGCCGGCTATGCAGAGGGCTGAATACGAGGGGGTTGCCATCGAGTATTCGGGCTACAACGGCGATCAAACGCTAAATGGAAGGGGTAACGAGTATATCAAGATTCTTGATACGACCAACCGCCCCTTGATCATAAAGGCCCTCGGATACACTGCAGGCTCCGCCGCGGTCAACTACACTTGGATCGGTGGGGGAGAGAGCATCCGAATAGCACAGCTCGAAGCTCTATTGGCACAAGTTACCGCCGAAAGAGACGCTCGCCCAACCCTCGCGGAAGTGCAAGACGCGCGTGCCGGATCCATCGTGCTGGTTGCTGATCGGGAAAACAACGAGGTGACCCTAAGCTTCAAGGTAGAGGAAACAGAGAACCTGAAACAGGGCACATGGCGCACGGTGCAGGGTGGGGATATTTCCCTGAAGGTGGCACTTGATCCAGGCAACAAGTTCATGCGCATTGCGCTGGGTGAGTAGTCACTGAACACCAATCAAGCGACCTGCATCGTGGGGGTGAGTAGCCCACCTAACCACTGAGCCACGATCGCCTATGCCATGGGAATGCCTCTGGATCATGTCGAAATGTCTCCTGGAGGCAGGCCTTTCACGATCGCTGATAGAGGAGGGAAGCCAATAACTGCCTTATTTTAGGGAGCCGCAACCTTCTCCGGGTTTCTTTTTTTCAGGCCGACTCTGGACCGCATGCAGCAAGGCTCAAAGCCGGGAAAGCTTCCGATAACGGCTCGCGGTCATGCCCGCGATCGCCTTCAGCTGCCGACAAAAGGTCGACTGGTCGCAAAATCCGCAATCAAGAGCGATCTGACCAAGAGAGTCATCGGTATCCCGCAGCCGCCTAGTAGCCGCCTCCACCCGAATCCGCGTTAGAAATTGCCGGGGAGACACCTTCAGGAGGGAACGCATGAGACGCTCAAAACTGCTGAGCGACAGATCCGTCTGCGCAACCAATTGCCCGATCCGCAGGGGCTCATCGTAGTGTGTGCGCATATACTCGATGACGCTCGCGAGCTTGGCGTAGCGAGGATCATTGTCCGCCGACGAGCGGAGATCCCGAGACATGCTGGCAATACCAATGACATCTTCATCCCGGTTCCGAATAGGAATCTTGTCAGAGAGATACCAACCGACACCGCCATCGGAATTGGTGATCATTTCAAGACGATCGCGTGTCTCCTCCCCACGCGACGTCACAACAGCATCCTGCTGCTCATATCCTGCGGCGAGGAGAGGGGGAAAAAACTCCTTGGCGGTCCGGCCGATAAGATCACGCGGATCTTCGACCCGGGCGCGACGGAGGAAGGCGGCGTTAGCGGAGAGGTAGCACCCCTCACGGTCCTTTATGCAAAACAGGATACCATCGAGGCGCTGGAACAACTTCTCCATGGCTTCCACGCCAGGTGCCTCGACCAGCAGGACCTCGTGATTGGTGGGCCGGAAGAAAATCTTTTGAGCTGCCTCATCTTTGTGTTTTTTCGGCACGACCAATGAAGAGAACACCAAAGACAGAAGCAGCGCAATAGTATACGCTATTAAAAAGATGCAATCTGACCTCGCTGATCCTCTTGCGCCCGCCACGCCTGTCTGCGACCAAATCGTGGCCAAGGAGTCGGTAGCTCTGGCCGAGTCCCTGTTAAGCGAATCCCTGCAAATCACTACTTCCGCAGAGACCGCGCAGATGGCGAGGGTGGGGCAACTAGTGCAAAGTCCACAGGCCAAGTCACTTAGTATGCTCATGACGGATCGACTGTTCCGGAGTAGCACGGCCGAACGGACCGCCAAGGGGTGGCGAGCTATTTTGAAGCAAGTCGGCATTGGCGAGGGCTTTGGCCTCTGGGACCGGATGCAACTTCGGGTCGGCGCCGCGGCGTCCAAATACCTTCCCGCCGTGGTGATGGATCTGGTGCGCAAGCGGCTGCGCAATGAGGCTCGAGACGTGATCCTCTCCGCCGAGGAACCCAACCTCACCGACCACTTGGCGAGTCGCCGTCGAGACGGCGTTGGGCTGAATTTGAACCAGCTTGGCGAAGCTGTACTTGGGGAAGAACAAGCCGCAAAGCGGCTCGAGGCCTTGCTTGCCCTTCTGAACCGTTCCGATGTGGATTATGTCTCGGTAAAGGTTTCTGCCATCTTCAGCCAAATCAATCTCGTTGCGCCGGAGACTACTCTGGAAGCCATCAAGGAACGCCTTCGCCTGATTTACCGGGCCGCCCTCCCCGAGAGGAAATTCGTCAACCTTGACATGGAAGAGTACCGCGACCTTGCCCTGACTGTAGCCGCCTTTCGCGAGGTCCTCAGTGAACCGGAGTTCAAGCAACTCCCCGCCGGGCTGGTCCTGCAAGCTTACCTTCCCGACTCGATCACCGTGCAGCAGGAACTGACTGCATGGGCGCAGGACCGCGTGGCCGGAGGCGGCGAGCGCATCAAGGTGCGAATAGTGAAAGGAGCCAACCTTGCCATGGAGACCGTTGAGGCCGAACTGCACGACTGGAATCCGGCGCCTCACCGCAGCAAGCATGACACGGATGCTGGATTCCGGCGTATGCTTGAATTTGCCTGCCAGCATGAGAACACGAAGGCGGTCCGCATCGGAGTTGCCAGCCATAACCTCTTCGACATCGCCCTCGCCTTAGTGCTCCGAAGCAAGAATGGTGTGGAGGAGGCTGTCGAGATCGAGATGCTGGAGGGTATGGCCGCACCCCAGTCCCGAGCGGTGAAAGAGAAGGCAGGCGATCTCCTAGTCTACGCTCCCGTCGTGAATGACGTGGACTTCGGCAGCGCTCTCGCCTATCTGATCCGCCGCCTCGACGAGAACACCTCGCCGGGAAACTTTCTTGCCAGCCTGTTCTCGCTCAAGCCGGGCAGCAAGGAATGGGAAGAGCAGAAAGGACGCTTCCTGTCGGCATGGCAGCATCGCCACGACGTGGATGCCACCCCACGCCGTCTCGCCTTGCCGGAGACCCAGGGGAAAGGATTCCACAACGAACCCGACAGCGATTGGACCCAGGTGCGCCATCATAAGGCGCTCGCGAACGCCCAAATCTCTACCGTGACACCGCCAAAGGCGGACGCAAGCGCAGTCAACCAGACACTCGCAGCCACCAAGGCCAGTCAAGTCGGCTGGATGGCCGCCGGAGCCGCCACGCGAGCCGAGATCCTGCGTGCCTGTGGGGACCAGATTGCTTCCACTCGCTTTGAATGCATCACCCTCCTCTGCGAGGAAGGCAAGAAGGCCATCCTCGAGGCCGACACTGAAATCTCCGAAGCGATCGACTTCTGCCGCTACTATGCCGAGACCGGAATGGAGCCGCAAGGGGTGCACAGCGAACCACTCGGCACCGTGGTGGTCACCCCACCGTGGAACTTCCCCTTTGCGATTCCTTGCGGTGGAGTCGTCGGCGCCCTCATGGCCGGGAATGCAGTGATCCTGAAACCGGCCTCCAAGAGCGCCCGCATCGGATGGTGGCTCGTTCAGCAACTTTGGGAGGCCGGAGTGCCCAGGGAAGTATTGCACTACGCCTTTCCCTCCGACCGCAGTGCGGGACGGGCCTTGATCGATGACGACCGCACCAATGCCGTCATCCTGACGGGCGCCTACGAAACCGCGCGTATGTTCCAGGGCTGGCGACCATCACTGAGACTTTTCGCCGAGACGAGCGGGAAAAACGCGCTTGTGATTTCCGCCCTTGCCGACACTGAGCTCGCCGCCAAGGACCTCGTCAAATCGGCCTTCAGCCACTCCGGGCAGAAGTGCTCGGCTGCCAGCCTCGGCATCCTCGAGGCCGAGGTTTACGACGATCCGGTCTTCCGCCGTCAGCTGCGCGACGCCGCGGCCAGTCTGAAGGTCGGTCCGTCGAGCGATCCCGCTAGCATCGTGACCCCGGTCATCCTCGAGCCGGACGAGAAACTGAGGCGGGCCCTCACGCAATTGGACGAGGGTGAGGAATGGCTGCTTGAGCCGAAGGTTTCCGAGGCGGATCCCCTCCTCTGGTCACCGGGGATCAAGATCGGTGTGACGCGCGGTTCCTGGTTTCACATGAACGAGTGCTTCGGTCCGGTTCTGGGGCTGATGCGGGCCGTCGACCTCGACGAGGCGGTGGCCTTGCAAAACGATGTCGACTACGGGCTCACCGCAGGGCTTCACTCGCTCGACGAGACGGAAATCGCGCAGTGGAAGTCGAAGGTGCAGGCCGGCAACCTCTACATCAATCGCGGTATCACCGGAGCCATCGTTCAGCGCCAACCCTTCGGAGGATGGAAGAAGAGCAGCATCGGCCCCGGCGCCAAGGCCGGCGGGCCCAACTACGTCAACCTCTTCCGGACCTGCACCGATCTCGAGCCAGTGTCAGTCGAGCACGCCAGAGAAGACTACCAAGAGGCGTGGGACTCTCACTTCAATATCGGACACGACCCCACCGGTCTCCGCTGTGAGAGCAATGTCTTCCGCTACCGCCCAAGCCACGGAGTCGTCCTCCGTCTCGCAGGCGAGGACGAGCGCAGCGAAAACCTCGCCCGCCTGGCCGCGCAAGTCACCGGCACTCCCCTGACAATCAGCCGCGCAAGCAAAGAGAGCGGCGAGGACTTTGCCGGCCGCCTCCCGCAACTTGCCAGGACCAACGAGTTTATCCGTACGGTGGCTGGCCCACCAGCCGACGTCGTCCTCGAAGCCTCCTACGAGGCCGGCCTCAACTGGATCGATGCCCCGATGAGCGCATCGGGACGTCTGGAACTGACTCGCTGGACGAGGGAGCAATCAGTGACCGAAACGATGCACCGGTATGGAAACGATCTCGGCGGGCTCCGGACAAACACCTGATTAAAAATCAATTCACATCCAAGGTAATAACATGAATGCGCTGAAACTAAACGTGGCGGTCTTCTCTTCGTTTCTGTCACTTGCTCCTCGCAACCAGCCGATACGGCTGCAGGAGGCGACTACGCTGACGGTAAACTCGGTAAGGCATTGATCCTCGATGGTAGTGCGCACACCGTCAAGATACCACACTATGCCGGACTCAAACCGGAAAAGGCGATCACGATCTCCGCGTGGGTATAGCCCGGAAGAAACGTCCAAGGCTTCTGGGAGCAGCATATCTAGAGAAAAGAAGACGGAAATGCCCGAACCGAAGACGGAAATGCCCGAACCGAAGACGGAAATGCCCGAGTGTGGGGTGGTGCTATGATCGACGAATCGCTACAGAGGGGTTGTGCTCTGTAAAGAACCGTGGGCGTTGTAAATCCTCAGGTGGGTTTTGTCGGTGACAACAATCTGGTTGCCCTGAACAACTGCTGATACGGCTCCATTGCAATATATGCTTCTTAGAAGACTGCCCTTGGAATTGTAAACCTTTATCTGGTTTCCAGAAACAGCGGCGGCGACAGGTGTTTGAGCACTCATAAGGTCAATGGTTCGTTTGTAATTGCAGAAGTATTCATTTCATATTATCAATTTTAAAGATATGCCACAAGGATTTACAGCCAAACCAACTGGTTCATGCCCAAGCTGTAGAACTGGAGGTGCTTGGTATCGCTACTGTAAGAAATGCGGCCAATATTTTTGTCCAAGCTGTGTCAGGAAAGAAGTGGGAACAGGCAAGGACATCTCGAACGTATGTCCACTTTGCGGGTCACATGGTGGAGTAGGGCAAGGACCTTAAGATAGAGATTCGGCAGTGGCAGGAAGCAGGGGGAGGTGGTTTTAGTTTGCTTTCTCTCACTGCGGTTGGTTGGAGCCTTGCTGTCCGCCGACTTGTAGAGCGTGGCGACTTCTGCATCTCCCAAAGCGCGATCGTGCAGACGGATATCATCCAGACCGTCGTTGAACCAATGCGTCATATGAAAGCCGAGCCAACGAATGGGGGTTGGCATGCCCACCTTGGTCGCGATTAACGCCCCGTTCTCGTCGAACCTTCCTGTGCCTTTATTAAAGGTAAAGGTCAGCATCTGCCACACGCCTTTAACCACTGTGCAGTAAAGGGGATTGGACGAGGGTAAACTTCACTCGCAGGTTGCTAGCCTGATTCAATACGATTGGGGGTCCGCCAGACCGAGGTTATTGCTTTTGCATCTTATTTCGCGGCCTTCATAAGAGCGAAAGACAAAGCGGTGGCCTGGCCTCTCGTTAATTTCGGCATACCAAAGGGGACAATGCTCAAAGAGTCTACCGCGTCATTCGTATAATAAAGAACCTGTCCCGTAGAGTCTCTTAGCGAGGTGCGTCCGTCGTCGACCTTTATCCTAGCTAAAAAGTTTTCAGAGCCGTCCTCAATCTTCCAGCCGTAGTCCCTTTTCCCGACCCTACAAACTTCCGTGTCATCAGGACGCTTCAGTTTCCAATCGCCATCACTTTGTCGCCGGAATTCGAACGAGACTCCCTTGCCGTCAACATCGCTTAGTTGGAACCGTGGAAACCTGCCAGCCAAGTATCCTACCCTTTTTGCTCCGGTATCCTGAAATTGAATCTGACCTCCTTCAGTGACTGCTACACGAGCAAGGTCGTTCCCACTATGATCGTTGATGCTTAGGTCATTATCATGAGATTTCAGTGTAAAGCTGACCTCCCCGCCCGGCTTCTTGAAAGTGACTACGATTGGCTGACCTCGCCCGTTTTCTTCCCGTGGTCTCTTGCTGCCCGGTGCCGATGGCCGATCAGGCAGGGCTTTGGGTGTTGCGTCTGGAGGCTTGTCCGTCGTCTCTAAATTAGAACTCTCGTAAACCACAGGAAGAGACCCAGGATCCCCGCTATCTTCGCCAACAGTAGGCTGGTCCAGCATTTGCATTACCAGAAAGCTCACAGTGGCGACAAGAGCCGAAATCACCACAATAAATAATGTTAGGACTAAGATGGGCTTAATCATTCTCGCTATGCCGGTCTCTTGGAAATTATAGAAAGATTACGGGATCAGCTCTCATCTTGACCTGCCCAATGTCTTAACCCGATGCAAAATGCCGCCTCTACTTTTCAGAGGATAGACAGATTTTTCATCTCTGCTGAGACGCATTCCTCGAATGGCTTTCTCCCGGAAGGGATTGATCCGAAATCCCCGTCCAGTATGTTCATAAAACGCCTCCCTAGTCATCGGCTTGACGCCAAAAAACTCGGTGTGAGAATCCCAATATTGAACTGGTGCATATTCCTGACGTGCAGGGTGAAACACCCACCCGTTTAATTCATGTTCGGTATCGGAATCGGTGATCATAATTTTCTCAACCTGATCAAAGGATCCGCCGAAGTTACGCCAAAATAGAGTTTTCCTTTTTCTCGCTATCTGAGTCTCCAATCTGGAATCAGAGGTTTGCTCACTCTTTCCGTTGAAAGCTCGTGAATACCTTACAGGGTTCGGCCAACGATTAATCGTTGAGTGCTGGATTACGACATCCTCTGCCATCCACTGGCCCCGAACTATTTGAGCTGGCTTGTGACGATCAAAGAACTCCGTTTCGATAAAATTGAAAGGGAGTGCATACTGACTGAGAAGGAATTCGAGCACGTAGTCGTCTGGTAAATTGGTTGCCTCGCGTGCATGCCGACTCCAGACATCAACAAGCGGAATGTGTGAGGGGTCCAGCAGCAATACTCCAGTGCTTACCGGGCGGCTTTTCCCCATAGGGAAGGTGGAGGTAAGGGGGGCAGCCCAATTTTCGGGAATTGGTGAGCACAAACGACATTCCACGTCCAACCAGAGCACTGGTCCCAGACGTTTGAGAGCCTCGCCAATATACTCGACTTTGCGGTCCCATGTGCCAACCAAGGATGGTGATTCTGAAATCTCTACGATTTCAAACTGATAACCAAAACGCTCACAATCCGCCCGGAGATCTGCCGCAAAATGGGAGAAGTCAGGAGTGTAAAAAGAGATTATGGTGAATCTGCTCAACTTCCTTCCATGTCAGTCTCAAAGCCTTCATCTCCCGGCACCTCGGTGGCCTCCCCATCTGCTTCGGTAAGATCGTTCGGGTCGTAATCGGGCGTTTCGGCAGATGCCATCACGGGGACTGCTGGGGGGGTAGAAGGGTCTGTCGGAACTTCAGTTGGGCTTGACGAATGAGAATAGTGGTGTCGCCCCCAACCGTTGTAGTACGTGTGGCCGTAATAGTAGGAACTTTCATACCCTTCTCCTTGGATTCGACCTCTTTGTTTAGCGCAAGTCGTGCAGGCTAGAGACAACGCGGAGCTTGCTCCGACAACTTCTTCGCCAGAGGTCGTCGATACTGTGTGGCGCTGACAGATTTTCTTTCCGCATTGCTGGCACTCGTGCTCGGCCATCCGGTCACAATTATGCTTAAAAAGAAAGCCAGAGCGCTCAGCACATTGAGAACTTGATATCATGATGTTGGCTGTTTGGTTTGTGAGGAGTTGAGCGTCTGGTAAAGACTCAAAAACATCATGGCAGAGAGATGAGTGAGTAAGTTACCGGTGGCTTGCTCGCAAACCGCCATGGCGTTCCAAGCGCCCTCGATGTCTCTTGTTTGTTTGTCCTTGTGCTTGAACTTTAGGGTCTGTGTCACCGCTGAAAGCTTTATCTCTCCCGGTTTTATCTCAACCTTCTTGGAGCTAGCGCCTTCGGGCAACTGAATAGCAGACTCGACATTCGATTTTTTTGATACTTCCACCGAATACCGTTTTTCCTTGAAGCGAAGGCGCAGAGAACTTTTCCACCGTATGCGTTTACGTGCTCGGAGTTTGATTTTTGTTTTTCCACTGAGAGCTCGATAGGGAAAGTATTCGCCGGCTGAAGTAATTTCCTCAGCGATGCAGAAATCGAACTTTGTGCCGTCCTCTAACCGCCCTCTCAGCGTGGAAACGGTCTCGGTGCTTACCATCTTACGCCAAGTGGTCTTTTTTTCCTTTCCTTGTGTCACTTCAGATTCGGGTTTTTCCTTCAGGTTAAGCCGCAGATCCACATTGGCCCCGGGGGATATATCAGCTTGGAGGAGCCTCAATAAACCCAGACTCGGCAGGTAGCGATAGTCTGGAAACTCGTGCTTTGAAGCTGACTCCATTCCCTTGTTGGCGGATATAATAATGGGCAGACCAATAGCCACTCCTGCGACAATTAAGAAAACGGAGAACCCAACTATGTTGCCTCCAAGCAATACCAAAGCCGTGATTCCGAGCCCGACCAGCACCCCAATCGTCAGGCATCCTGCCCGTTTGCGCCCTTTCAGGCGTGATAAGTCACTTTCCGATTGTTTGTCCAATGCCCCAAGCTGCTCAAGGTCAATCGTGACTGCTTCAAGACTTTTGCTCGCTTGGTATAAGCCGTCAGCATGCAATGCCTTGGCGCTGTCCAGTGAAGATGAGCTCATATTAATCCTATTAAGTCATTGAACATAAGATTATAAAAGCTTTTTTTGTTTGGGAGGAGTCATAGCTTATTACATGAAAGGCGTCCCTTTCGTGCTTGCGCCGAATTCTTTCGATAAGATGAAGTCCTTTTCCGCATAGCCAGTTATGTCCAAACCCGCTATAATTTATGCCTCTTTTGACACCTTTCCGTCGCCCAAAGGAGCGGCCACTCACATCGCCGCCTTTGTGAGAGTACTAGGTGAGGCATACGACAATGTCGATTTGGTAACCTTGCCGGGCGTGCAGGGTGTTGAGGCTCCGGAAATAGCAGGAGTGCGGCACCACCCCCTTCCAGCTATCGGGGAAAACGTCATTACCCGGGCTCTCGCATACCGTTCCGAACTTGCTCGATGGTGGGGAAAAAAGCGTGCTCCTATCGTTCACGTCCGCTCAATTTTTGAAGGGTATCCTCTCGCTATACGAAAACATATGATTTGCGACCGTTTCGTGTTCGAGGTTAACGGCCTTCCATCGATCGAATTAAAATATCACTACCCGGAGGTCGACAATGATGACGTTCTGCTACGAAAGCTGCGTTATCAGGAACAGGTATGTCTTGAGGTTGCGGATTTGGTGATCACTGTCAGCGAGGTGAACGCCGCTCACCTCAGGTCAAGAGGGATCTCGGCAGAGAAGATTCGGGTGATCCCCAACGGGGTGGACACCAAGCTGTTTAATTGGCGGGAGCCAACACGCCCCACGGAGCGTGTGTTCAGGGTGCTGTATACCGGGACGATGAGCAGGTGGCAGGGTGTTCATCTGGCGATTGAGGCGGTCCAGATGCTGCGCAGGGACTACCCTGCTGAACTAGTTCTTGCTGGACCATGCCGGCATCAAGAGCGGAAAGTAATATTCCGGACTATCGATCGACTAGGTATGGCGCCGTATGTCAGCCTTCTGGGGCCCTTGCCCAAGGTGGACCTCGTCGATTTACTCCATGAGAGCGATGCAGTGCTTGCGCCACTCCCGCCAAACGACCGGAACATTGAGCAGGGTTGTTGTCCCTTAAAAGTTCTTGAGGCCATGGCAGCAGGAGGACCACTTGTAGCTAGTGACCTCCCGGTGGTAAGTGCTCTGGTTGAGCCTGAGCGGGAGGCATTGTTGGTGCGACCAGGTTCGGCCAAGGCGATAAAGGATGGGCTGCTTCGTCTAAGGGAGGATGCAGAATTAGGCGCGAAGTTGAGTCAGGCAGCACGAACTCGAGTAGAACGAGACTTTACCTGGCAGAGAGCTGGCGAAAGCCTGCTCTCATGCTACCGTGAGCTTTAGTGCCCTAATTTTTGAAGGACTGTACGGAGGGCGCATTCCTCGACCTCTTCCGAAAAGTTCTCGGCAATGGTTCGACGCGCCGCCCGCTGCATCCTCTGGCGTTGGTCAGCCGGAAGTTCGAGAACCTCGATTACGGCTTCCCCCAGCCGATTTAGTTTGGTCTTGGAAATGAGCGCTCCATTGGCGCCGTGGGTAACCACTTCAGGTATCCCTCCTGCGTCACTTGCCAGGACCAGGCACTCACATGCCATAGCTTCCATAACGGAGTTTGGCATGCCGTCCCATACGGATGGCTGCACTATGAGATCACAGAGAGACAGGCGTTTGGCTACCTCGACCGGCTGCTCGAGATGGCCAGTGCTCAGGATGCGCGCCGCGGTTTGGGGGTCTTCTGCCGCAAAGCCCGATAGGGTTGATCGCTCCCGTGCACGAATCTCCCCGATAACGAGAAGAGAGGCGGGCCGGTTCCGTCTGACCTCGGCTAGTGCGCCGGGTAAGAATGGAAGCCCCTTTTTGTGTCGAAGTTCACCACTAAACCCTATTATTATTTCCTCTGGTTCAATTCCCAGTTCCTTGCGCATGGCCTGTTCCGGTTCTCTGGGGGAGAAAACTTCTAGATCAACCACATTTGGAAGGACCGTGACCTGAAAATCGTCGCCGGCAAGAAGGCGGATTTTTTTTGCTAACTCGGAGGAAACACTGGTGACTAAGCTGGCTTGCTCGAGCGTCCACTTTAATCGAGCAAAGTCTCCCGGAGGGAACATCAACTGATCGATATCGTTACCTCGTGCGCTAACAACCGACCTGAGTTTCTCCGAGCGGGCAAAGATGACAGCCAAGAACCCAGCAACTTGAAGGTAATGTCCCCAAGTTAAATCGAATGAGTGTTTCTCATGGAGGCTCCCCAACACATTAAGAGAGTGTTGAAGAGTAAGGTCCCAATTTGAAAATCTTCCCATTCGGTGGAGCACCACTCCTTCAACCTCTTCAGATTGAACAAGCCCCGGCGGCAGGTTTCGGCTCCAGGCGAGAACATGAACTTTGCATCCAATACGATGAAGAGATGATGCAATTCGCCCTCCGCTGCACGCCAATCCCCCAACCTCAGGGGGGAACCTTTCACAAATCATCAAAACATTCATGTAGACATAGGTTATATGCGAGGAGTACTGGCCTCCACAAAATTCTTGGCAGGTCGATTTCTTGACGCGACCCTTCTGGAGGTGCCGCCTATGTCTCAACGTTGGAAAATTTATGCTCTTGGGGGAGGGCTAGGTCATCTAAATCGCGCTCTAGCGCTAAGCCGAGCGGCTATCCACCGGGGTCATAGCGTTGATATCCTAGTTAATTCCCGCCTAGCACCGTGCATTCCGTGGAAGGAGGAACTTGGCGCCAACAGTAATCTTAGCATGATTCGCCCTTTGGCGTCTTCAGATGAAACCTCTGCGGCTGTATCTCAATGGTTGCATGCAGATGGCTTCGACCGAGTTGTAGTGGACACTTTTCCCCGTGGATTAGCCGGTGAACTCCCGGCCCATCTTGAGTCGATCAATGTTCCAAAGGTTCTTGTGCATCGCGACCTCAATCCCGATTATGTCGCACAATATCCACTCACCAAGGCAGTCAGGTTATTCGACTTGATACTGGTTCCCGGAGAGGATGCTCCATTCGCGCAAGAGGATTATGCTCACTTAACGGAACCGTGGTTCATACGGGATTCTACCGAACTGCTCCCTTCTTCGGCGGCCCGCGGAGTGCTCGGAGTGGAGGTCGGTGACGATCGTCCACTGCTTGTCGTATGTAGCACCGGTTCGGAGCGGGAAGAACGGTTCTTTCACGAATTGGCAACTTCCCTGGGCGAGCGGCTTGAATCCTGGATAATTCGCACCACATCCATAGTATCCGGAGCCGGAAAAATCACCACTTGGCCACTCATCCGGTTATTGCCTGGAGTTAATCAAGTAATTGGGGGAGGGGGTTACAATTTAGTCCATGAGGCACGTTCGACGAATACTCCACTCTTAGCATTCGCCCTGCCTCGCCGTTATGATCGCCAGAACGTACGCCTACGCAGCCATGAGCGAGTCCGGCATCTGCGCGAAGTAGTTGCACGGCTGGGGGAGGGCGGGAAACCGCTCGACGAGCCGTCCTACTCGAATGGCGTCCACGATGCCGTTAATCTGATCGAGCAGGCGGGGGAGATATTCTAAAGTGGATCAAAATTTCTATTCAAACCATTTTGCGTAAATCTCATTGTATCTGCCGTTTTTCTTCAGCGCTAGGAGGCCTTGATTGAGCTTCTCCCGGTGAGGGCTCTGAGTTGGGAGGGCAATGCCGTATTTTTGTTCATCGAAGAATCGGTTGGCAACGATTACCCGCTTATCGTTGCGTGCGATCGCCATTAAGGCTGGGGCATCAAACACGACGGCCTCGACCTTGCCGTCTAGTAGCGCTTGGTAAGCCTGATCTATTCCGGAAAAGGTCAGCACTTTCACTCCTGTCAGGGCCTTTAGATGTGTTTCTGAAGTCGAACCATTTTTAGTAGCCACACTTTTTCCCGCAAAATCGCTTAATTCCACAATTCGTGACTCATCGGTTAGAGTTGCAAACGTACTGGTCATTGCGGAGATGAAGAGGCCGAACCAAGTTATGCCTACGATAATGATTCCGCCCGCCAATATACGGCCTCGCAGCTTCTTCGGGACGATGTCACCATAGCCAACAGTGCTGGACGTGACCAGTGTCCACCAGATGCCCTGACCCACTCCACGGAGGTAGGTCGAGGCAAATCCCCCGACCTCTTCACCTGTTCTTTCCATCAGCCATATGAGATGGGCGAAGAATAGAAGAATGATTAGCAGGGCAATCAACGCATTGCGGAGGGTAGGCCATGCCGCGAGTAGGCCCTTTCTGTCGAATAAACTATTGTTCCTAAGCAACATCGCATAGATTCCCGAGTCAAAATAGGGGTGCGTGAAATCGTTCAGCTTTTCACGTTCTTCCGTAATGGATATTCCTGAGATCGCTAATTCGGCTTCTCCGTTTCGAACCGCTTGAAGACACGCTTCTACATTTTCTGTCCAGAGGATTTGGGTGTCCCAGTTATAGAGCTCCGCCAGAGATTCGATCAAGTCGAGGTCGAACCCTCCCTCTTTCGAGCTCATAGGAGGGAAGCTATCCATCGCAACTCTAATCTTCATGGGGGGGGCTGCCGGCAAGGCAGCACCCATCGTAAGGTGCAGAAGAATCAAAGAGATTATGGCTTTCATTAGGCTGCGATTGAGTAAACTTAAATCTAAGGATTGCTATCAGGACAGAAAGTCCTTTCGAGGAGATCGGTAATTTGGGTTTAGGGTGGAGCGACGTCAAGCTGGAAGAAATGGCTGACAGGCGGTTCCCAACCCCGATGAAAACACGTGGCAAACGGGGAAGAAAACCATACTTCGACCAGCTTTATCAAATACTGCCGGAACGGGCAGAAAGAGTCAGAATTGAACTATAAGAAAGGTAAATTAATCTCTCAAAAGTATTGGAACGGGGATGGAAAAGAAATTTCAGACCCATACGGTATAGATTAATAAAAGGGAAATAAGCCGTAGGTAGGCAACGCGTATGTGCTGACTGCAGATATCTGCCCCCGCTTCCCCCGCACCCTGGTTCCTGACCCCTTCTCTCTTGCAGGTGGCCTTCCGCCGATCCGACCTAGTCGAGAGCATTCATGACGGTAGCCACTTCAACGCTCATGTCAGACTTTGAGTATTCCTGCTACGCCAGCATCGTGTTTACCATGTTGGTGATCACTGGTATCCACCTCATTTTACATCCATATCTCGCTCTGCGTAAGTGATTTGATCATTATGGTCGTGCCCGTGACTGAGCAACCGGTTAATTGAGCCGTCAGTAATTGAATGTTCTGTTTTTTCTTGAAAATTGTATGTCCAAATTGGCCAAATTGGCCGACGTTGGGAGTGACAGCTTATGAGATCGATTGAAAAACGAAAGGGTGCACCTATGAACCGGCGAGATGTTCTGAAGTCAGCGGGTTGTGTTTTGATGTTGCCTTCTTTGGAAAGCTTCGGGCAAGGGGCCAAGGGCGATGATGACGTGAAGGCGAATCGATTATTCTGTATGAATATCGGCAACGGTATGTGTTCTGATAACTTCCCGACGTCGACAGGCAAGGACTATCAGAGCTCTTCCACTTTCCAGCCGCTGGAAAGTTTAAAGGATGATTTCACTCTCTGTACGAATTTAAGGAACTACGGAAATCATGAAAGCACGATGTATGCCTTTGCTGAATATTCTGACCACACCAATCCCCAGTTGATTCAAGATTCAGTGGATGAAATTGCGGCTTCTCACATTGGCAATGACACGCGCATTAGAAATCTGGTCGTTGAACAGAGGCATTCCTATGGCATCTCCTGGAAGGGTGGATTGCCAGTTTCTCCAATCACGAATGGCAAGATTTTGTTCGAAACCATATTCGGCAAAGTAGACAAGAAAAAGCGTGAAGAATTACTACTGCTTAAAAAATCCATGCTGGATGCCACTAGAGATGAAGCCAAGAGCATGATGCGTAAAGTCTCTGAGGCAGACCGGGTCAAATTGGATGAATACTTTTCCAGTTTGCGTGAATCTGAAAAGTCGATCCAGAGATCTGAGCGCTGGTTAAGTGAAAAACACGTAGATGTTCCATTTCCTGAAAAGGTAGCGTTCAAAACAGATGGTCTGACCGAGTATCTGCAAAAGATTCTCAAATGCGCCTATTTCAATGAACGTTCCACTTATTTGGATTTACTCTTTCTGGCATTCAAATTCGACATCACTCGAGTGGCCAATGTGTATGGTGAATGGAATTGGCTTGGCCATCATACGGATTCCCACGCGGTTAAAAGCGAAGAAGGATATGTGAAGAACATCGAGGCTGACCAGGCCTATATGATGCAGACGGCGCGTTTCTTGGAAAAACTCAAATCGACTAAGACAAAAGCAGGTGGAACGTTACTGGATCAAACGGTTTGTTTGATCACCAGTTCTCTGAGCATTAGTAAAGAAGAAGGCCCTCACGGTATGAAGAATAATCCCGTGATTGTCGCTGGTGGTGGCTTTGAACATGGTAAACATATTAAGTTCAATGGTGCCGATAACCGCAACGATGTTTACCTCGCAGCCTTGCAGCATCTGGGGCTGGAAACCGAACGGTTTGGCACGAGTAGCAGGAGTGCCAAGCTCTAAAAGGCGCGGGCACAGTCACTTTGTAATGAAAGAAGGATTGGTGCCATGAGATCCGTTTCCTCTCTTTCGTTCTTGATGGTCGTGGCTCTAGGCAGCGCCACTGCGGTTGGTGCTGAAAAACACCTTCCGGAGATTGGCCAAAGCAAAGCCTTCTTAAAGGCCCATTGCGTGAGCTGTCATGGCAATGAAAAGAGCAAGGGTGATCATAATTTTGAAACGTTCAATGACAAGGATTGGACCAATCACGAACTGCTGGATGAGCTCTTGACGGTTTTAAAAGAAAAGGAAATGCCGCCCAAGAAGGCGGAGAACAAACCCTCGGCGGAGGCACTGTCAGCCTTTGAAAAACTCTTGGCCAAACAGTATTTCTCGATCAAAGAAAAGTTGCCCGGGGTAATCACGCGCTTGAACCGCGCAGAATATGAAAACACGATCAACGATGCTTTTTTCTCCGCTTTTGAAGTCACAAACCACTTGCCGGTAGACAACACCAGAGATGGCTTTGACAACGAAGGCGACAAACTTGTCATGTCACCCTATGCCATGGACAGCTATTTCCGGGTTGCCTCAGAAATAGCCGGGAAAGTGGTGGGAGCCCTTCCCGACCCTTCTACAACCGTTTATACTTATAAAAACTCTAAGTTACGCAGATTAGGCAGCAAAGGATTTGCGTACTATGAGGATACTAATGACGGTTTGACGACCGAGGGGTTTTATTACAAAGACTATTCTCGTGGAGTTGGATTCGCCTATGACGTGAGAATGTCAGGCTACTACGATGTGAAGATCAATGGGCATTTCACGTTTTATGATCGTTCGATCAAGTTCCAGGAACGTGATTTAAATTTCAAGGTTGATCTAGGTAAAGCCAATGAACGGTTGAGAATCACAACCAATATAGACCCTAAGATCAGCAGGGAACCAATTAGCACCCATGAATTTTTATTAAACGATACAGTGCGAGTCTATTTGGATCCCGGGCAGAACCTTGTGCTTTATAGTCACAATTATGCTTATCCCTTGCCTGAGGATCTGAGTAAGCTCACGCGTATACCCCCACTGCCGAAAGATAAGAAGTTATCCGAACAGCCGAGGACCAGCTTGCACTTTATCTCGGCTGAAGTGACTGGTCCCTATTATAAAAGCTGGCCTCCCAAAAATGTTTTTTACAAAACGTACTACGAAGGCCTGAAGGGCAACGACCCACACGAGAAATATCAGCAGTTCATCAGGAAGCTGGCCATTAAACTCTTCCGCCGACCGGTGAGCGACAAGGAACTGAATCGATATTTCGATGTCGCAAAAAAGAGATATGAATCGGATGAGGATGTCTTCGATGCGGTGCAATCGGCCTTGACGATGATGCTCTGCTCACCACATTTTTTGTATAAATACGAAGGTGATTCCTTAAACCTCGATGATTATGCGATTGCCTCGAGGTTGTCCTACTTCCTGTGGAATTCACTTCCCGACGATCGCTTGATCATGCTGGCCTCTGAAGGGAAGTTAAAGGATCCAAGCGTTCGTTCTGCGCAAGCCTTAAGGATGCTGCAAGACCCTAAAGCCCGGCGTTTTGTTACTGATTTTACAGAGCAGTGGCTTGAGCTTCATAAAATAGATGTCGTTAACCCGCAGACTGATATCCTCGCCTATACGTTTGGAGACAGAGGAGGCGAGAAAATAGCAAAACTAAAACCCTTCTTGGCGCAGGAGAGCATTGAGTTCTTTAAGGTGATTTTGAATGAGAACTTAAGTCTTCTGAACTTCATCGATTCTGATTTTGTGGTGATTAACAGACCGTTGAATGACATTTATAAATTGGAACTCCCTGAAGAAAAGGAATTGCCAGACATCGACGATCAAAAAGGTTCGAAGTTGATATTGAACGACAAGAAGTTGTGGAGCCAAAGGGACTTTCGAAAAGTCATGCTTGATAAAGAGTCCCGGCGTGGCGGCCTTGTAACACAGGCTGGTGTTTTGATGATGACCACCAATGGCGAATTCACGAACCCTTTCTATCGGGGCGCTTGGGTGGCTGAAAATGTCTATGGGATGGAATTGAAACTTCCTGCCGATCTGGAAGTAGAAGCCCTGAAAGCGCCTACGGAAACATTGACTATCAAAGACACTATTAATGAGCACCGCAATAACCCTGTCTGTGCCTCTTGCCACAGCAAGATGGATCCATTTGGGTTGGCTATGGAAAATTTTGATGTTTTGGGTCGGTATCGCGAGACTTACCAGAAGTTTGTCGTGACGAAAATACCCGAAGAGAAGAAAGAAGGTAAAGTGGTGAAGAAAGAACGCATCACTCGTGAGTTTGTTGACACGACCACGGTCGAGTCTGATGCGGTTCACCGTGACGGCCGTGCCATCAATGGCATGGAAGGCCTTAAAAGTCTGATGCTGGAAGATAAAGATAAAATTGCCAGGAATTTACTTACCAAGCTTTCTGAATATGCGATGGGAAGAGAAATGAATTATGCTGATTCAGAGATGCTCCGTCGCCTTTTAGAAGCTTCAAAGGAGAATGATTATAAGTTGCGTGATTTGATGGTTGGCATCATTGCGGACGAATCATTCACAAAGCGATAATACAAGTCGCACCCTCTTCCCATAGTGAAAGTCTTCGTAAGCTATCCAACTGAGATGGGTGTTCACGTCAATCTCCGTGATTTGGGCTTCACTGCTTTAATATGGCAGTCCCATAAACCACCAGCCACCTACCCTTGTGCGCTGTGGGGTGGTGGACCTGAGCTTGTCAGGTAGAATTGATAGTAGGCAGGGCGATGTGTGCAATGTCACTTGTCGTATCAGCGAAGCCCCGGACATGGGAGATGAGCATGAAACAGCTTGTGAACAAAAGGTTACAGGCGATGCTTTAAACTGCGCCTGAACGTTTACGTTCGGCAAGAAGAAGCACATGATAAAGATACTTATACCAGTAATTGTCGCTGTTCTGATGGTCTGCGCGACGATGCAGAAGCAGAGGGCGGCGGAGCGGTCAGTCCGGACAACGGAACCTTTTACCATCGCTGTTTTGCCCGATACCCAATTCTACTGCGACACGCGACTCAAACTGTCCAAAAAATGGGGCAACGGAGATTTGCGACGCTACTTTTTCGATCAAACCCGCTGGGTGCGTGACAACCAGAAGCGACTCAATATTGCTTTTCTCGTCCACGAGGGAGACATCGTTCAGGCGGATGCCCATGAGGAATGGGCTATCGCCAAGGAGGCCATGTCGGTATTGGACGGGAAAGTGCCCTATTGCATGTGCCTGGGAAACCATGACATGGGATTCAAAAAGTCGAATAACAAGTATGGCGGAGATATCGCCGTCAACCGGAAGACTCACTTCAACAAATATTTTCCGCGTGAGAAATTTGCCAAACGACGTGAGTTTGGCGGAACCTTTGATCCGGAACGGCATGATAATTCATGGTATCACTTTGAGGCTGGCGGGATGGAATTCCTCATTGTCTCGATTGAATGTAAACCGCGGGACGAAGTTTTGGAATGGGCTAACGAGGTAGTTGCCAAGCACCCCGATCACCGCGTCATCATACTTACGCATGCCTACATGAGAGCGAATGGCAGCAGGATTGATAACTTGGGATATAAAATAAAAGGAAATAACGGTGAAGAAATGTGGCAAAAACTGGTTAGCAAACACAAAAATATCTTCATGGTTCTCTGCGGTCACTCAAGTGGAGAGGCGGTCCTCACCTCCAAGGGAGACCACGGCAATCAGGTTCATCAGGTTCTGAGCGACTACCAGCACATGAACAACGGGGGAGAATCATGGCTTCGTTACATGGTCTTTGAACCAAACGAGAACAAGATAAAGGTTTACACCTACAACCCCGCGCTCGACAAATTCCGCAATGGCTCCTCCAGTCGCTTTGACTTGGAGTATCCAATGATGCGGCTGGAACCGGTTCTCAAGCCTTAGGGATTCGACAGGTCGACCAAACTCCAGGTCACGAGTCTTGTGCCTTGCCTGCTTGAACAGCCTGTGGAACTGGCCACCTACAAGGTGAAGTTAACAGGGACTGAATGATTCGATAGCGCGCTAGCCATTGATCAGGTGATCAATGGTGTTGAGAGTGAAGGGGAGGACAGCTGTAGGTTTTCGATCAAGGTTGCTGTCGATTCGTTAACGGTCATTTAAAAACGAAGTCGTATAAACAGGCTAGACATCCCGGGTTTCCATCCTAATTATAGGGTTATCACAGGATCACACGACAGGCATGATAAAGCCGGTATCCTCATACGGGTGCGAAGTTGGTACAGTAATCTTGATGCCT
>JAAESJ010000415.1 GCA_024229495.1 Verrucomicrobiaceae bacterium
CTCTTTGAGATCCAATAGGAAGCTGCCAACAAATCGTCCTTTCTTTCTTTTGACGGGGAACCGGTCAGACTCATGATGAAAAACGGGGCATTGATTCCGTCAACATATCACCGCCAAAACGGAAACCGGAGCCAGCCGCAGGCAATCATTGCCATGGAGAATCATGCTTCCTGTTATATAGCAATATGAAATGATACTGGCAGTATCGATGGTGATTATTTCTGCGAGGTAAAGGGCGAGGCAGGTAACCCTGCACCATTCACGAGATTGGGCATTGCAGCCTGGTCCCAGGCAAAACGCACGTATGCAGGAGCTGCCACCTTGTCACTCTTGACCATAAGATGATCACCAAAGACAATGGTCGCCTGTGCCGCATGCCAGACCCCATCCTGGCCGGCAACCTCAAAATGGCTGGGTTCCTTGCCATCGGTGGTCTTCAGCCCGTGGTGCTTGCTGCCCAGCTTCTGGAAATGCACGGTAATATTGTCCTTCCCTTCCGCATGGTCAGCCTTGTCAAAGATCGGCCCGGAGTAGACGATGTCCTTTTTGCCATAGTCCTTGGCCAAAGCCCACAGGGAGAGGCGCTTGCCAACATCCTGCTTGTTGGGCGGATGAATATTGCCCAGCGTTGAGATATCAGTGATCACCGCCATCCCTGTGTTGGGAACCTTGAGGGTTTCCAGCTGTGCCTGCCAGATTCCGGGCAACTCCTTGCGGTCACGACGGTAATTAAAAGGGGCCAACTGGACGAAATAAAACGGTAGGTCCGGCTTATTCCATACGCTGCGCCAGCCCGCAATGAGTGCTTTCATTTTCTCATGATAACGCATCCCCTCACCGTTATTTGACTCACCCTGATACCACAGCGCCCCCTTGATCGCATAGGGAAGAAGTGGGGATATCATTCCGTTGTAAAGCGCCAGCGCACTTTGATGATTGATTCCATTGCCGCGCTTTTGGGGGAACTCATCAAGCTTGTCGGCAAACTCCTCCTTCAGGGCCGGCACCGCCTTGAATCCTTCAGGAGAAATCCATGGCTCAATACGCGTGCCCCCCCAATTGGAACCAATAAGCCCAATGGGAACCTTCAGTTCATTCAAAAGCTCACGTCCGAAGTAGTAACCCACTGCGGTAAAGTTGCGGGTCGTTTGCGGAGTGGCAACCTGCCAACCACCGGAATTGACATCACTCTCCGCCTTCGCGGAAGATCGATGCGGTATCTTGATGTGACGAATTAGCGGGTAATTTGCCGCGGCAATTTCCTGCTTCGCATTGGTCGACCGGGAGACGGACCATTCCATATTTGACTGCCCCGAGCAAAGCCAGACCTCGCCGACCAGGACATCCTCAAGAACGATTTCATTGCTTGCCTTAACCACCATCTTCTCCCCCTTGGCATTGGCCTTCATGGACGGCAGCTTGACCTGCCACTTCCCGTCGGCATCCGCCTTTGCCGAGGTCGAGGCCGCACCAAATACAACGGTGACTTCCTCTCCCGGGTCAGCTAATCCCCAGATAGGAACCGCCTCACCCTGCTGCAACACCATGTGACTGCCGAGAATGGATGGCAATTTGACCTCAGCCAGAAGAAAGGCAGGTGTGAAAACAGTGACCACAAAAGTGATAACGGCAATCGTGTAGGTATATGCTTTGGATTTCATTGGTTAATCTCTCTCTATTCTGGAAGGTGAGGGCTGTTCAGGAAGAAGATCATCATTATCCCGGCAAACCGGCAGTGCAAGCCCGGGAAAGCCGATAACCTTTTTATTTATCGGCTCAATGACAAGACTGCCCGTGCTTTTTCAAACGCCAGTAATTATAGGGCCACGGGGTAATGAACCCGGCAATAAGCATCACCGGAATCGCATAATAGTTCATGCCAAGCTGCCCTCCGGTGGCAACCAGGTCGGTAACCTCCATCGCCACCTCCATCATCAACATTGAGATGAATGACATCCCGAGGGCCGTGGAGAGGGATTTCCTGAAATCCATCTGGCCACGCATGAGTAAAATGGTCTCCAGGATCACGCTGGTTATCAAGCCGTTGATCAGCGGCAGAAGCAGCAGGAAATAATAGAGGGGGGTTGCCTGGGAAACAGTCGCCCCGGTTCCGAGAACCTGATACGCGGCAAGTGTTCCGAACTCTCCGATTGAACAACCGGCCAGGCACCACTTGGTATTGATCGCACTTTGTCGCCAAATCGTCCGGTCGCGCCAGTTGAATACTGTTTCTTTCTGTTGTCCACAGGGTTGCTCCACATTCTTAATGGAACCTGGCGCACCCGGCGTATAACCTGCTCCTGCAATCACAACCTCAAGGTCCTTCCTGTCTGGACCGCCGTCACTGACACACACCACCGCCTGGTTTTCCGCAAGGTCAACCCGCACATCCGTAACTCCCGGCAGCGCTGAGAGCACATCACCGAGATGAGTTGCACAACCACTGCAGGTCATGCCGCCAACACCAATGGTATAATTCTCAACTGCCATCCTCTCCCTTCCCCTGGGCGACCCCTCAAGACCGGTCACCGGAACCGGCAAGCAACACGGATGCACACTGCTGGAGGGTCTTTATTTCATCTCCGGAATAATCATACTCGCCATCCTTGCCGACACCCAGTGTCGCGACAACCTCCCCTTCCTCATTGATCAGCGGAACCACCACCGCACCCTCCACCTGGGTGTCCTTGGCAGAGGGCCTGGCAACACCGGTATCATCGGTCTGCAGATTACACATGGTCACCGGTTCACGACGCGCGGCACAAATTCCAGCCATGCCCTTACCGAAGGGGATTCTTCCGGCAATCTCGGCAATGTGCTCAGGCAGTCCAACCTGGGCAATCAACTCCAGAATCTCATCTCCTTCCATTGCCCGGTGGAAGGTGCAAGTTCGCGCCTTGAAATACCCGGCGATCTCCGCGACAACCTGCTGAAGTCGGCTCTCGGTATCGCTGTCCTCCTCGAGAATCTCACTGATTTTCTCCAGTAGTGGCATTGTCTCATCCATGATCATTAACTCTTACCTCAACGGTCGTCAGGAACAAGGCGATAACTCAGGCATTGGCGAAATCACTGTGCAGTGAGCGGTTGCAGATTATTTTCCTCCCAATCGCTTCAGGGCAGCATCAAGCACGGAGTCAGAGCCACCAAGGATATCAGCCGGTAACGCCTCCATTACCACATCGGGAGCAACGCCCACCCCATCATAAGGTTCTCCGGTCGGAAGAAACTTCGCTGACTGGCAAAGGACAAATCCCAATCCTGTATTCGGCAGTGAGTAACTGTCCATCCAGCCGTTACCTCCACCACTCGGCATTCCCATCAAGGTCACGTTCTCCAGCCCCTTGAATCCACCGAGGAAAATATCACCCGCACTGAACGTGCCGCTGTCCTGCAGGATAATCAGCGGCTTGTCGTAATAATAGCACCGCGGATTCATGGTCGAGTCAAAAGCCAGCACATGCCAGTCACTGAACTTCTCCATCGGCAGTTTCCATCGAGGCTCGAATCCCTTGATCGCCCCTGCAATCTGCGCTCGTTGCGCATCGCTCTTCCAGTGCGAAGAAGTCACCGGTTGTGCCGACATGGCAGACATCATGTAACCATCAGGATGCGCCTTGGGCAGTTCCATCGGCTTCCTGTAGGTCGAGAACTCAATCACTCGCATTGGATCGCCGGGCTTGAGAAAATACGGCATCAAGGTCAAAAGGATATCCTTGGTTCCCCCGGAATTACCACGCACGTCAATAATCATTCCCTTGGTATCCCTGAACTCCTCCATCCACTTCTCGAGGCTGCTTAAAAAGCGCGAGCTGCTGGTCATCTGAGCAACACGAAGATAACCAAAATCACCAATCCTCCTGCTTTCACCCCGCGGAAATTCCTTGCTGCGCGCCGGTCGCCTGGCAAGCTCAACCTCCATTGCCCGCTTCTTCTTCCCGTCGGCGGATTGCAACCCAAGGCTGATCACCTCCTTAGCAGGCAAACCAAGCTCCGCGCGCAGGTAATTGACATAACGGAGATTTCCGAGTGTCTGGCGCAGGCGCCACTGGGCAGACTCCTTCACCACGATATAGGATGCAGCATCCATCCATTCATTTATCGCTCGCCCGTCAATCGTTCCGACATATGGATGTTCAGGATCCAGAAGCCCCTTACCGTCTCGATTGCAAAGATAGACCCGGCCTTTATAGCTGCCCGCAAGATAGGGCGCATACCCGCCGGGAAGATACTCTGATGGATGATGCTGCATGCGCGCATGACCATCACAGAACAGGCTGATTAACTTTGCCAACTGCAACTCAAAGCCATTAACCCGGTTCCTGTCATCAAGGGAAAGCCGAATGGCATCCAGCGCTCCCCGGTAATCCACCGGCTTTAACTCAAGGTAGGCAAAGCAACTCGAGAGAATATGCTCAAGATAATCCAGATCCTCCTCCAACTCTGCCCGCGAAAAGAACCTTGAGCTGTCCCCCAGATCGGGCTTGGAAACCAGGAACCCGTGCTCCTTTGCAACAACCTTACCGCGTTCACGGGAAATAGCATCATCATCAAAAAGCACTCCCGAAAGCACATGCGTCTTGATGTATGCACGAACCACCTGCCGGTCGGTTGGTGCCACCGCATAGGCCTTCTTGGCAAACTCAAGCCCTTCCTTGGCGCGTCCGAGCCCCTCACTGTAAACCTGGAGGGCAAGCATCGCCATGGTCCGGGCATAGTCAGGATGATCGACGGGCAATTGCCTGAGCAACTCTGTTCCCTGTTGGTAGTTACCGCGCCTTAAGGCGGTCATGCCGTCCCGGTAAAAATCCCGCTTTGGAACCTCACCCGGAAGATAACCGCTTATCTCAAGGTCCAGAAAAAGGTCACTGCTCGCCGGGTTGGCCTGGTGCACCTCAATGGCAACCGTGTTCTGCCCCCCTTTTGCCAACCATTCTGCGGGCACCATGTAGCGGTGATACGTTGCCTCGTCCGCAGGACCGGTCGCGCTTGCCGCCGGCGTCGTGAATCCCACATTCCCGGGATCCATATTGCTGCGGATAACCTCCCGGCCATTCAGGTATACCACCGCCCCGTCATCCCTGCGCAGGAGCACGCCCAGGGCCTCAAGCTTCTTCCCCGGCACAGGATCCACCTTGAAGGACGTGCGGCAATAGACACTCATATGCTTGTCTTCCTCATCATCGCCAAATCCCAGAATGGTTCCGAGATTGCTCTCACCATATCCAAGCGGACCCCGCCCCCGCTTCCATCCCGAGTCGTCAAAGTCAACGGATTGCCATCCTTTAGCAGGAGCCCCGGCACCATCAAGATACCTCCACGTCGTCTGTTCCCCTCGCGGGAGAAGAATTGGTCCGGCATACCCAGTAACAGGATAATAGGCCCAGCATATTCCAAAAACAGTCAGTAACAGTTTATTGATTTTCATGACTCCACTTCATTTTCGCATCATTTCCCGACACCATGAAATACCGCCCGGGCAGCGACCGGTAAAGTAAAAGGTGTAATCCTCGTCCGCCAGTTACATCAAAAAAAGAATGCCACTAGACTATCCAGACATGATGAGCCTTAATGCAATAGCCACAAATCCTAAGTCCCCAATGCTCATCAACCGCCAGAAAAAATGATGCTCCCCCTTTCGGCATCTCCCAAAACGTGGCTGCTAATCGCCCTATTTCCCCTCACTCTGCTCTCCTGCAGCGAGCACAATTCTTCGACCACGGGAAAACAGGAAGAGGCGGCAGGACTGCCCGGGAAAACCGTTGTCTATGCCCGTCTTGAAAGTATCGCTGACATTCCCGACCCCGCTCTAACACCCTACCCGGATTGCCTGGTCACGGGTAAATTCAGGAAGCTGGACATACAAAGGGGGAAACTCGAAGGAGAGGTATTCCTTGCAACTTTCTGGGCCTTTCGTAACAGGGAAAAAACCGGTGTCGACAACCTCAGCCCGGGGGATGCAATAACAATGAGTCTACGCCCCATGGAAAAGGTCAAAGGAATGCAATCCTATATGCGTCTTGATGAAACTGACGACTTCATATCCCCGTCATACTTCACTGACTACTGGCAATCAACGAGCCAAGGAAAAGTCACCCGGCAGGTAGATCCAAAGGAAGAACAAGCAGTCAGTTTCACTACCGAGGAAACCCACTCAATCCCGAATATCAACCAGGCTCTGATCAGGCAATCTGATGAGTGCATATCCGGAAAGGACGGTATGTTTTTCTTCCAGTTCAGCCGGGAAATATATCGCCCGAAATTCTGGCAAATACCACCGGGAACGAGGTTCGCAAATGGTTCTGTCGGGGCTCTTGGTGCCATTGAACACTTCCACGATCAACTTCAGAATCATAACATCCCCCTGCTGATCGTCATCACCCCCAGGAGCAGTTCCATCTTCCCCGGACTGGCTACAGGAATGCCGTTCTCGCCGGCTACAGACAAGGATGTGAATTTCCCTGTGACCAATCTGGTCAAGCACCTCAATTCCCGCGGAATCCACACCCTCAACCTGACACCCGCCTTCATGGAAAACCGATGGGAAAAAAGGGGAAGTGAAAAATTTCCGGTCACCCTGCCCCATGAGGATCACTGGAGCGGATTCGGTGCAAAGATCGCCGCAATGGAAACCTTCAGAAAAATAAAGTCCATCGGTGCAATCAACAGCCGCCTACAAGGTAGTGATGATCCTTTTTCCGAGATCGTCCAGACCGAGGAACTCCTGCAGGTCGGCGCAGCATTTGCCCGATTTTTTCCTGATGAACCAGATCGTATCCCGCCAAGAAAAACCATTATCCACAGGCTCAAAGGTATCAGTGAGGCTGAAAAATCCTATGACATCAACCGCTATGCCAAAAGAGGCATAATGATCGGTGATTCCTACCTGAGAATGTATGCCAAGAACCAGGCAAGTTATCCTCAGCACCTCAAGAACCTGCTTCGGCAGGATCTGCAGGTGATTGCTCCCAGCGGAGGCATTACCAGTTCACGGCAGGTATTGGCGCGAACCGTAAAGCCGGAAGAAATCTCCTTCATCATCTGGGAATTGGCCGAGGATTTCCTGCCTCTCCACCAACTCTGGAGGGAAGTGCCATTGGGTGCACCCAGAACCATGATATCCGCTAGGGAGCAATTCAACCTCGCAGACAACAACGGCAACGGGTGGATCATCAATTCCGGCACCCTTTCCGGGACCAGGCAATCCAGCCTTATTCATGAAGCACCACAGGCAGGGGAGGCAGTTGCCATCACCTGGAAAACATGCAGCTTCGGCAAGGAAAGTTCATTTATCACATCGCTCATCACCGGGCCCACTCCGCTGCCGGAAAACAAGCAAAGAACCACCGTGACTTTCCAGGTAATTGTCAACGACACCATCATTGCCTCCAAAAACATGAAAACCAAGCACCAGAGTCCAAGCATCATCGAAAACTGGCAAATACCACTGGAAAAATTCCGGGGAAAAACCGGCGCATTCACCCTCAGTTGCCAGGTTAATGGAAAAGCCAAGCCTCAATTCATCAGCTTCAGGAATCCGGTGCTCCTTGACGCTAACTTCAAGTAATCCCACTGCATATTCAGTCCAAAGGATGCCCCTCCCCTGATCCTGCTCACCGGGGCGCGGATGAAACGGGACTCGGAGCGCACGGCAAACTGCTCAAGGCCGATCATGACAACAAGCCGGCAGGATTCACCTGCATCTCAAGAACAGGTGCTACTTGCTGACAACCTTGATTGAACTCCAGTAGCCAAACTCGTTGGCCCAGTTATTGGCCTTATTTTCAAGGACAAGCGGAATCGTCTTCCCGGCATAAGCTGACAAGTCCAGGTCAAACTCAAGCCACTGGTCCTTGACCTGGGAATTACCGACGATCTTGTCATAAATTAAGTCCTTTCCTGCACGGATGCGCAGCTGCCAGTCACCATGGGCATGGTAACTTGCCCGGACTTTCAACACGGTCTTCTTGCCGCTTGGCACTTTCAGGTCACGATAGATCTCGCAGGCAACCTTCTTGTCCTTGGGATGCGTCTGCACGACGGGCTCATTACGGAAACTCTTGATCGGCCTGACTCCCCCCTCACCCACATTGCGAATATTAAATCCCGGGGCAATCCTCTGGATGTTCTTCTGCCAGTTGGGATCCGGCTTGCCGGCTTTCCTGTTGCCTCCCGCAGCCATTCTCCGGGGAACCAGTTCCTGCAGAAGTGAAATCTTGCCCGACACGGCAAGCGTCAGCGCCTTCTCCGCATGGTCAGCAACCATAGGTTCAAGGGCATACCACAGCATCCTGGGGATATTGTGATCCTTGGCATCCTTTTCCTGCTTCACCAACTCTTCCAGGACAGGCCAGCGCTGCTCAAAAGGCATGCGTTGTGCCGCTGCGCTCAGGTAGAGTCTTACCACTGCGGAGGGATCAGTCGCCGCCAGCTTCACAAACGCCTTCCTGGCATCATCAGAGGGCTTTGCCTCCTCACAGAGCAACTGAATCGTCCAGGCACGAACGTATTCATCAGCATGCCCGAGCATCTTGAGCATCACAGCCTCATCCATCCCGCCGGTTACATGTAGTGCCCACAGGGCACGTAAGCGCTTACCTGAGGTGGTCGCGCTGCTGAACATTTTCCTCAATCCCTCATGCACCCGACCGCTGTCCAACTTGCCGGTCGCCGAGCGACTGTGGAGCAATACCCGGGCATGACGCACATACCAGTCATTGGCATGATCCTGCAACTTCACCAGTTCCATATCGGAAAGGGCGCCAAGGTTGGGTCGCGCAATTTTTTTCGCCCCCTTTGGCATGATACGGTAAACCCGTCCACTATCGGGGAAGTTGATCGCATTGCCGCACACATCAGTGTCATGCCAATCCAGGATATAGACCCCGCCATCAGGGCCGATCTCAACGCTGAAACCCACCCATGCCAGATCATTGACCGGGAGAAAATCAGACCCATGCCTTCCAACATACCCGGATCCTTTACGCTCCATGAAGTCGATCAACACCTCATGCTGATGGATATTGCACATGAAAAGCTGGTCACGGAATGAAGCCGGAAAGGTATCCGCCAGGTAAAAACGCGCACCGCCGTGGGCCGATAAATGGTGATGGTCACGAATGGTCTCAATGGGCTTGTAGACATAGCGATTCCTGTGCTGCTTGCTCTGCTTGGTGAAATACCCGCCCTGTACCACATGGAAAAGGTGGGGAATCACGCAACAAGTGGCAAAGGCCTGTCCGACATCATTGAAATCAAAACCCCAGGGATTAGACAAACCGTGGGCAAAGACCTCAAAGGTTTTCTTCACCGGGTGAAAGCGCCAGATTCCGCCGTCAATAAATTCTCTGTCATCCTTTACCGTTCCCTGTTTCCCCACCCAGGACTGGGTAAACACACCATGACAACCATAGAGCCAGCCATCCGGCCCCCAGATAAAGCTGTTGAGAGTCTCGTGCCTGTCATGGATCCCCCATCCATCAAGCAGGATTTGCGGTTCACCGTCAGGCTTGTCATCCCCATTGGCATCGGGAATGAAGACCAGGTTCGGAGGGGCTCCCACATACACTCCGCCAAAGCCAACCGCAATGCCCGAGGAAAAGGGCAACTGGTCGGTAAAGAGTTTTTTCTTGTCGAACACACCGTCACTGTCGGTGTCCTCAAGAATCTGGATGCGGGTGCCAACCCCCTTCTTGTGGGCACCGCGATTGACATAATTACCGTTCTCCACAACCCACAGTCGACCGCGATCATCAAAGCAAAAGGCAATCGGTTCACCAATATCCGGTTCAGCCGCAAAGATGGAAACCTCAAATCCCTTGGGAATAGTCATCTTCGCCACAGCCTCCTCGGGCTTGAGAAATGGTGCGTTACTGGTACGATGCTGCCTCTTTTGCGCCGACACCATGCCGGTCAGCAGGACAAAAGAAAACAGGGTAAGGTAAGGTATCTTCATGATTTGGGCTTTTCCGTTTGTTTTTTGGTTTGCAGGTATTTGATGAGGGCAAAGAAATCCTTCTTGTTCATTGTTTCAAGCATTCCTTCCGGCATCATTGAGATTGGCAGTGTTTGTCTTTCCTTAATGCTGACCTTGGCCACCACCTCCCTTCCGGAAACCGTGTTCAACACCACCTTCAATTCATCCTCCTCACCGATGGTTCCGGCCAAAACCTGATTTGTTTTTGTCTTTAATACCACCATCTTGTAGCCATCGGGAACATCAAAGTTCGGGTCCACGATATTCAGCAGGATGTATTCCCGGTTTGCCCGGTTGGAACCGGTGAGGTCAGGACCAAGGATACCGCCTTCGTCGTACATCCGGTGGCAAACTCCGCATAACCTGGAATAAACCACCCGCCCGTGAGCGGGATCAGCCTTTACCGCCCCGGGAAGATCCAGCATGGCGCTATATTTCTCAATCAACTTTGCCTTGTCGGCATTCTGTTCGCGGAGGTCACCGTAAACCCGGGTAAAGGTTTCCCCCAACATGCCGGTAAGCAAGCGCGCGGTATATACGGGAATATCCCCCGGGGCGATCACCTTCTTCTCAATGGCGGCAATCAGTTGCCCGGCAAGGTCCTTGCGGGTTGCCAGGGTTTCCACCACCGCGCGGCGCTCAGCGGTCGCAAAGCCCGGGTAATGCTCCAGTAACTGCTCGGCTCCAAGCCCGGGAATTTTTCCGAAAGCCCGGATGGCATCAATTCTTAATTCAGGATGACGCAGCAGGTTCACCAGTGCCCCCTTTACCCCCGGGTTCTGCTGAGCCAGCAGTGACTTAAGGGCGGCTCTTCGCTCATCGGGATTGGCTTGCGGGTTGCGCAACAGTTTTAGGGCCTTGAGTGATGCCTCCTCATCACCGAAGATCTGGCCGAGTTCGCGGGCAAGGGCACGAAGTTGGGTATTATCCCCGGCCATCAGTTCCGCAGAGAGTTCCGCCCATCCATCGGGAGCGGGGACCTTGCGCTGCCCCTCGAGTCCCTTGAGCATCCCCTTGAGCAGGGACACCCGCACCGCAGGGTTCTCGGATTGCTTGGCAGTCTTGACCAGCAAGCCCATGGAATCATTGCCGGCCTGCACGGCTCCCGCGACAAGGCTAAAGGCAAAAATGATCAAGCATCTTCCCGTGAAAAATCTCATCTATTGCCGATCTTGCTTC
>JAAESJ010000416.1 GCA_024229495.1 Verrucomicrobiaceae bacterium
GTCTATTTTTATGGCGGTAAGAAACCCGCGCGCAACCACCTCCCCGAGTTGCTTGGATTCCCCGTTTCTGTGAATCTTGGTATCTGCAGGTTTCTTCCTTTCACGCACCCCCATGGCAAGGTTTGCCGGGGTTGCCTTGGGTGCCTTTTGCGGCGGCAGGACCTTGCCGCTGCCTTTGGGTCTACCCGAAGAACTGTGCAGCAGCTGCACTTCCCCGGCACTCAAGGCACGGGGGAAAAGCGCAAATTGAGCCATGTTGCCATTGAGCGTGAGCGCAAAATAGTCATTGCGCCCGCCGATAAAAATGTCCTTGGCGCCCCGAGTGGTTACTGCCGCCTCGTGATCAATTTCCGGTTCCATGCTGCCGTTCAAGTACAATGTCGCGCGCTTCCCATCGCGCACAAGAATCACGTGGTTCCAGGTCCGTGGAGGCACCACGCTCCTACCGGGTAATGACGTACCACCTTCATTTCCATTGAAGAAAAACATCTTGCCGTGATGTGGACTGTTTTCGTAGTTGCCGCCAATGCCTATATGATCACCCGGGGCGCCCTTTGCCCCTCCGGGACCCCGCGAAAAAAGATATCCGGTGACGGCACGGGCCTGA
>JAAESJ010000417.1 GCA_024229495.1 Verrucomicrobiaceae bacterium
CTGATGCAGCAGCTCTACGAAGTTGGGTGAAGAACTTCATGTTCTCAAGCGTAATTGGTTCCCTACTTGGTTTCCAATATGGAGGTTCTCCTTACACTACACAATCTATGGATAACTGGCTTTATGGTTGGAGAGATTCTATCGTTGCAGATGTTGTCTATGGAGATATCTCAAACATGGAAGTAGGCTGGGTTAGCCTTGAAACAAATGAGACATATTTCGGCTCTGATAATGTAAGTACTGGTGACTTCTCGGTCTATGTAGCAAGTACTGGAACTGGGGCGCATGCAGACGATGGGACATTGGGTCAAAGATTGATGGAAGGCTACATCAATTCAGATGGTAATGGATATTGTGACTTCAAGTTGAACGCAGATGGAACAGAAGCTGATGCTGACTCAGATGGCATGTACCCATGTGAAGAAGGAGAAATCTATGGACTAACAGGGCACCTTCCTTGGAGAGCACCTCACCGCGAGGAATCCACATTAGGATTACTAAGTGATCACGTTGGAAACGATATTACTGAATTGGCGGGAACTATTGGTGATATTGGCAGTGCAGATGAATCATTCCGAATGAATCTTGTTGGATATTCAATCACCGACAGTGTTCCTGGAGATATGGATGAATTCAAG
>JAAESJ010000418.1 GCA_024229495.1 Verrucomicrobiaceae bacterium
ATGGTACATGGTATGATATTGAAATAATTATGGCATATTGGTAATGGTTTCATACCGTATGGTACAGTATACATACTACATAATATAACAATGGTACGAAGTATCAAGTGTTGAAGAACTGAATAATCATTTGATAGGCGCATGTGCTAGCATTGATATAATGGATAGATTCATCAGAGATTGGAAAGCAGCTAATACCATCCAGAATGTCGCAAATCGCTCTTTATTGAAAGCCTCAAGTCTGTCCTTCTAAAATTGTGTCATTGTGATTACAATGTGGCAATGGTGTGGTATAGCACCGAATCGGTTGGTGTAGTTTGACAATTGTATTGTGTATGTCATAGTAATGGTACAATAATTGTTTCGGATGGGGTTGCAATGGCATGGTAATGGTACATGGTATGATATTGAAATAATTATGGCATATTGGTAATGGTTTCATACCGTATGGTACAGTATACATACTACATAATATAACAATGGTACGAAGTATCAAGTGTTGAAGAACTGAATAATCATTTGATAGGCGC
>JAAESJ010000419.1 GCA_024229495.1 Verrucomicrobiaceae bacterium
ATACTGACTTGGTGGATCTTTACATCCCCCGTCTTGATTCTGAACCTACTGGGCCCGCGTTCCCAGAAGCTCGAGGAGGAGTGACAGGGAGGGGAGCCTCCCGGACTCCTCAGGCGCGAAAAGCAGCTTCCAAGCCTCGAGGTGCTGGGCTGCTACCATGATGACAGCGAACTCATCGGTTCCCGCACCATCTCCGTAGGAGATGGATACCTGGAGGCTTGCCTCCATGTCCATGCTATCCCCTCCCGCTGGCATTGCATCCAGATCGATGGCGATATCCGCATCGGCACCATCTACGATCGAGTGGTCCCAAGGGCCATCGACTAGAGCCCTCCTGCCCTTCACAGGGGAGATTCTGCCACCTGCGTCTGACCATGCGGCTGCGATGGAACGCGCCGCCGATCCCCCGCCCCTCATTCTGAGGGTCGAGCCTTCGGGCTCAGTGCCGATGTGCTTGCAGGAGGCAACGAAGCCAAGGCCGTCCGTGCTAGTGCCTGACCACTCCCCATTCACTCTCCTCAGCTGGTTGATCGCGTTGACCCC
>JAAESJ010000420.1 GCA_024229495.1 Verrucomicrobiaceae bacterium
CCATCGAGAAGTTCGTTTGGGTTCCATAACAGGTCGTTTGCGATTAGTAGAACCTGTAGTACATAACTGGAAGGGGTTGCCATCTAAAGCAGAACTTGTTGCCCCAATCAATTTTTCATTATCGCCTGTGATATCAAACAGTCTAACCTTGTTATCTGTATGGTCATACCTCAAAGCAAATTTTGTTGTGCCTGGGGTAAGTGTCAACCAGTCAGCAGCCAAGTCTACTCCTTTAGCATTATTACTAGTACCATCCCCCGCACATACTCTGTCGAATTGGAAACGGAACTGCCAGTGATGATTATCTGCTTCGTTAGCATCATTACCGTTATCGGTTTTACCATCTATCCACTGACCTAACTTATAGGTAGAAGTACCAGAAGCATAATCGGTAGGATGTACCCAACAGATTTCTTCTCCGGGTCTCAACCATTGACCCCAAACAGCAGGTTGGTCTGAACCTGTACTGTGGTCTATACTATCTACAAGACCTCTGCCGGCTCGGGCTCCGTGTCGTGAATACCATCTTGATACACCATCACCCAAAGTTTTAGGTGTTCTCTGATGTACTATAACTGGCATATTTGGACCACTACCACCTAACGATATTGTAATACCAGCACCAGTACCACTTACCGCTGCGGTAGAGGTTGTAATCAGTTGGTCTATACTACCTGTTGTTTTGTAGAGTTTTAGTTTGTAATCAAAAGGATCATATCTTAATGATAAAGTATCTGTGTTATAGATAACTTTGAAACCTATTTTAGTACAAACGGCATCAGCAGAATGAGCACCAGATGTAGCATTACAAGTTAGAGTATTGCCACTTCTTGATGTGTAAGTAATTGTTTCACCACCTACCTCAAAGTTGCCATCAACAGGCCAATCTGTTGCGTCTGTTATAGTTATGCTTGTATCACCAGCAGAAACACCAGATGCTAATGTGCCGTCTACATGAGTATCAATATCAAAACCAACAGTACCATTTGTTGTAGCTTTGAGAACTCTATCACCTCGTAATGCGATTTTATAATCCCAGTTGCCAACACCCGACATACTGCCAGGAGTTGTAGTTGATGATTTTAGAATACCAAAGTGATGTGCCTGTGAGTCTGTTCTCTGGTTACAATGAGTCCAATTCATCTCATCGCCTGGATGTAAAGTTCTACCCCACCTTAATGGTGTGTA
>JAAESJ010000421.1 GCA_024229495.1 Verrucomicrobiaceae bacterium
ATACTTGCCGTCACGGTGCGTCCATCCCTCAGACTGCATCGCCTCAGCATGAGACACCTCGACCATACGTCCGACCAATTCAAACTCACCCGTTTGGTTGTTCTCCATGTCGCACGGTTGACGTGGGTCACCCGGTACGTGAAGGAACGCTTCTTGGTTCATCACAAACGGGGTGCCACGTACACGCTTGTCGAAGTCATCCTCATCCATCAGGAACGATGGCTCCAAGATACCCTGCCACATGCCTGTGCACATCTGTATCGGCTTGATGTGGCCCAACACGGCGGCATTGTCGCAGTATTTCAGGAACATTTTGAGGGTGGTGACATCGTTCACATTGTCAATGCTGAACAGGGTTTTAGATTTAAACATAACTTATCCTTCCAAGTTTTTATATGCTTCAAAAGCGCGCATCATCAGTATGGTATCAGCCAACGTGCGCATGTAGTGCCTGTGATTTACGGGCTGTGAGCAATGCAGCATCATGTATTTGAATGCCTCATCTGTCTTTACATTCCCGACAATTTCAACGGCTTCGTAGTAGTCGTACATTCCACGACATACACGCATGATGCGCGCCCTAGCGTTGACCTCATCCTTGAAGTCGGCGGCGGCCTCAACCGCTACTTTCCGTGCGAGATTATTCACGGCGGTATAGGGGTAGTCCATTTAATTCCCTTTCATATTTAGTAGGTAGTGCAAGACGCGTGAGCGATTGACGTTTACAAAATAATATGTGTTGAGGTGGGTCAATACCTTCACGCGCCTAGCACTACCCCGCATTTCTGCGGAATAGTTGTGTTAAATTGGGGCGGTTACCCCAGTCATCAAACGGGGTGTTCTCTTCTTGCCACATCAGGCCCACGCGTCCGTGTTGATGGCGTCCGTTTGGCTCCACGTCATACTTTCGTATGTGTCGCCGCCATCCGTGGATATTTCAAGATCAAAGTCACGGATACGCGCACCTACGGCGTCATTCAGCACAGACGCTAAGGCATTCAGGCGGCTACGTGTCGTGGGTGTACGCCATCCGCTTGATGACATCTTGAAGGTGCCGTCAAAGCGGTTGAGAAAGCAAATAGGGTTACCGAATAGCCTAACGACGCCATCTGGCCCGTCCCATTCGACGGTTGTGTTGCCACCCCTGAGTTCAGTCTGATTGACCACGGCGGCGACCATTTTCTTTTCTATTTCACGCATTTTTATTCTCCTATACGTGGTGGATTTATTGAGACCACGGCACCTAACCGTGGCCCTATAAATTCACTTATACATTCGGGGCATGAAATTCCGCGTATGCGTCAAGGCAATCTATGCTCACATCACGCAACAATTCACTGCCCAATTCTTCCACGTCATCCATGTTTTCAAGGATATGCTCAAACGCGCTCACAAAAGACGCGCCGTTATCGTCAGCAAATCGCTCCATCCAAAAATTTCGGGCGTCATATACCACGTTAGGCATCACGTAGTTTTGAGTTGTCCACGTAAGCGCG
>JAAESJ010000422.1 GCA_024229495.1 Verrucomicrobiaceae bacterium
AATAACCACAGATGAAAATGAACCGGTCACATCCGGGAAGGAAACCCAGACGCTGGGCATAGGGGAAACCATAACCCGAAGCCTGAAACACAGGGCAAAGGATCCCGGCTTCTACCGGGTTAAAATCTCCTGCACGACGAACAAGGGAACCTCGACCCAATCCATGCAGGTAGGTTATGCGCCGGAGAAAATTCTCCCCCCGCTTACCAGCAGGCCTGACTTCAGGAAGTTCTGGGAAAACACCCGACGTGAACTTGATAGAGTCCCTCCCTCCTTCAAGCTCAAGCATCAGGCCAAGCTCAGCAAGGAGACACTGGATGTCTATGAGGTGACAATGCTCAGCCTTGGTTCAGTGCGCGTGAGCGGCTGGTATGAATCGCCTAAATCACCGGGTCCTCACCCGGCAGTCTTAAGGCTACCTGGTTACGGCCAGAACATGAAGCCGATTGCCCGCTTTAATGACATGGCCGTGTTCTCCTTTAATGTCCGCGGGCACGGTAACAGCCAAGAGGACATCGCCGGAGAGACTCAGGATTACTGGATAAGGGGGCTCGATAATAAGGACACCTACTACTACCGCGGCGCATATATGGACTGTATCAGGGCAATGGATTTCCTGCTCTCAAGAAAGGAAATTGATCCGGAAAGAATAGCGGTAATCGGGGGTAGCCAGGGAGGTGGGTTCAGCCTTGCCACCGCGGCAATGGACAAGCGGGTAAGCCTTTGCGCCCCGGGCATTCCTTTCCTCACCAACTGGAAAAAATATTTCAGGACCACTGATTGGCCGGAAATGAACGGCTGGATTGCCGCCAAGGATCACCGCACATGGGACACCACGCTGGCGACATTAAGTTATTTTGACACAATGAACATGGCCTCCTGGATTCATTGCCCGGTATTCATGGGAGTGGGCCTGCAGGATTCCATCTGTCCGCCGCCGACAAACTTTGCAGTCTACAACCGGGTTACGAGTTCAAAACAATACCAGGTCTACCCTCAGGCAAACCACAGCCTTGGCGCCCAACACCACAGGCTGGTCTTTGACTGGATCCGGGCTAGCTTCAATTTGCCCCGGGGAAGCGGGTAATCCCGCCAGAAATTGTGGCGTATTCCGGGGCTATCCGTAATCTTTCGGTCATAATGCTAATGTAGTTTCATTCCTCACACTTTTTAGGAAATTCGACTCATGAAACTCAAGCATGTGCTTTTAATCCTCGGCCTGATGATAATCAACCCGGTCGCCTGGGGAGAAGAACCGCCCAATATCGTCATCATCCTTACCGACGACCAGGGTTATGCGGATATCAGCTTCAATCCCGATCACCCGAAGGAAGTCGCGACCCCGCACATGGATGAACTGGCAAGGGAAGGAGTGTTTTTCTCTCAGGCCTACACCAGCGGGCACGTGTGCTCACCAACCCGTGTCGGCCTGATGCTGGGGCGCTATCAACAGCGGGTAGGAGTCTATACCGCCGGTGATGGCGGGCGTGGGTTCGATCCACAACTGCCGATCTTTCCCTCCTTCCTGCCTGAAGAATATACCAGTTCGGCAATCGGCAAGTGGCACCTCGGTCTTGATGATGACTATCCGGAACTTAAATGGCATGCCCTGAACAGGGGGTTCAGCGAGTGCTACAAGTTCATGGGCAGGGGCGGTCA
>JAAESJ010000423.1 GCA_024229495.1 Verrucomicrobiaceae bacterium
GATAGGTGCCTGATTTGACTGAATGGCAACACCGTATTGTTTAGGTCTTGTCTCATCACCAATAGCTTCAATCTCAACATGACCTGCCTTCTTACGAATCTTGGAACGCTCCATCTTATTTCTAGAACCAGCACGATACTCATCCGTCTGTCCAGGTGTAATGCCAGTACCGTGTAAATTGATATGACCGTCTGCCTGCATATTAATATCACCATCAGCCTTGAAGTTGATATTTCGTTTTGAATGAATATCTAAATCACCACCGGACCATAACTGCAACTTCCAGTTAGCAGAAATCTCGGCCCTATCATTATATCGTATCATCACCTCATCATCAAAGGTGTGTACAACCTTACCTTTGACATAAACATAATCATCGTGTAATCTAATATCGTAATTGTCACCCTTTACATAATTCGTCCGTGTACCGTTATGGTCAATCTCGTAATGAGTACCGGAACGATGCATCTGATGTATTCGTTCTGCTCCAGGTGTATCATCATATTCCATGATGTGTCCTGACTCAGATTCGTAAACATTGTTGTAAGGGTATCGTGCATTGAAGTCACCTGTTGGTTGATTCCAATGCATTGCGTTTAATCCGGTCTCTGGATCGGGTGAGCCAATATTAATCTGTCGTTCTCGCATATCGGCCTTCCAACATAATGACCAATGTGGATAATGGGGAATAACTACACCGCCACCGAGATATTCTGAGAATGGTGGGTCGTTGACTACATCGGCAGCAAGAATACCGAACTCACCTAAAGAATCTTTAATGTGTTCCCATTCAATACCGCCAGGCCCAGACCAAACCTTACCATCTGCCGTACCTAACTTAATTGTAAATTGTGTACCACTATCAGCACAATCCATTAC
>JAAESJ010000424.1 GCA_024229495.1 Verrucomicrobiaceae bacterium
AAGTCCGCGAACCTCAAAGATTAAGGGGACCGGCTTGTAATCAAAAAATGCGATCTGAGTGTTGGCGGTATCCCCGTCATCATCGTATCCAAAACGCCCGCCGATACTGAGAACGTTCGGCGCGCACTTCTCCTGGCCGATAGCCCAGCGTGCCACGTCCATTTGGTGTGGCCCCTGGTTGCCGATGTCGCCGTTGCCGTAAGCGCGCTGCCAGTGCCAGTCGTAGTGGAACCTGCCCCGTTTTACAGGAAGAATCTGGCGCGGCCCTGACCAAAGGTCATAGTTGACCTCTGTAGGCGGCTGCACCGGCTTTTCAACCTTGCCGATGCTCTTCCGTGGCTTGTAGCAGAAACCGCGGGAGACCAGCATCTCGCCAAGTGGCTTATCCTTGATCCATTCCATGATTTCACGCCAACCGGTATCAGACCTGCGCTGCATCCCGTGTTGTACGATGACGCCCTTCTTGCCGTATTTCTCCGAGGTTTCAACAAGCTTGCGTCCTTCCCAAATGTTGTGAGAGACCGGCTTTTCCACGTAGACATGCTTGCCGTTCTGCGCGGCAAGGATGGCAATCAGTGAATGCAGGTGGTTTGGTGTTGCTATCATTACCGCATCAATGTCTTTGTCTGCACACAGTTCGCGGTAATCCTCATACAGCTTGGGCTTTGAGCCCTGCTTTTTTGCGACATTGTTTGAGTTGCCCTCATTACGTTTGTAATCGGCATCACATATCGCTGCGATTCGAACGCCTTTCTGGTTAAGGCAGGCATTAACGTGTCCGCCCCCGCGACCACCGCAACCGATGACGGCGACGCGAAGGTCGCCGTTAGCTCCTTTTGGCTTGGCGCTTGCAGGGAGACTGCAGAAGGTGCTGGCGCCAGCCGCTCCGAGTAATGAGCCCTTGAGGAATTTTCTACGTGTTGGTGTTTTCATCAGTATATAAAAGATTGTTAATTGCGTGGAGCTTAAACATTTATTTCCTCCTGCTCAAGAACTCCCTTCTTCAAAGGTGTGAAAAGAAGTCCCCAGCAGTGGTTCTTTTGATGTATATGCATATTAATCACCTTGAAGACACGATACAGTGTCCGGGATCCAGTCACTAACTGTAAACCATGCCAAGTCTTAAAAAACGCAAACCAATGACTCTTATATTACTTGCACTTCTAGCCGGATTTATCGTCGGCGTATTTTTCAGCGCCATCAAGTTGCCGGTTCCTGCGCCACCCGAAATTGCGGGCGTTATTGGAATTGCCGGCATTTTTCTAGGCGGGGAAACGTGGAAGATCGTTGCAGGTTGGCTTGGCAGTTGATTCGCCATTATCGATTCCATCAATTATTTGATTGATATTAAGTATAAGGGGTTTCTTGCTGAACGGGGGAATGGTTCCCCTGGGACATTTGATGAAATTGGCAGTAGGCAGCCCTCCATTTCGCGGGCGTTACAAATATTCATGGGTTTTGTAATGGCCACTGTAACAATTCATATGCTATTTATAAAAATCTATCATCCAAGGGGTGAATTTTCCCCTTGGCGATAAGACGATTATCTCCAAGGATATAAACATGATTGATTGGCTGCTAAACCTTGAACCCGCCGGGATGCCGTATTTTGTAACCTGCGGGATTCTTTCAAGCGGCATATTATTGATTCAGATGATCGGCCTTCTCGTGGGCGGCGCTTTTGATGTCCCTGACTTTGACACCCTCGACGTCGGGGAGGGCGGTGCGACGGGAATGTTTTCGATTCGAGGCATCGGCGCTTTCTTTACCGGATTTGGCTGGACCGGTGCTTCGGTTTTGGATTTCGGGCATTCGCTGACTCTTGCCACCATCTCGGCTACACTGGTAGGTGTTGCCGTCCTCATGGGGTTCGTATTGATGATGCGTTGGCTTCACAGTCTGCGCTCAGACGGAACCGTTCAATACAGCAATGCGATCGGGCAGGTAGGCAGCGTTTATGTGCCGATTCCACCTCGGCGCCAGGGCATTGGTCAGATTGAAGTTTTAGTGCAGAAGCGCATGGCTACGGTGAGGGCTCTAAGTGATAGTGAAGAGCGCATTGAGAACCGTACAGCTGTCAAGGTTACTGAGCTCGTTGATGACAGGACGCTTCTTGTTGAGAAACTCGACCAAGAACAGGTGAAGAGCTCTGAAGAACTGCCGGATGATTCGGGTTCGGGTGGACAATGATTTTCTGACTAAATAGACAAACTGCAATATTATGAATTCCAACAACATATTCACATTACTGGCCCAGTATCAGGGGAATGAACCAGAAGGCAGCAGCGGGACTTTTATAGTCATCGGGTTGGTTTCCCTGATTGTTGTCGCGCTCGGCACGCTCATCTTTTTCTTTTCCCGTTATAAGCGATGCCCTTCTGACCGTGTTCTGGTCATTTACGGTAAAACTTCCAAGGGGCAGTCCTCCAAGTGTGTCCATGGTGGTGCGTCCTTTGTGTGGCCCATTATTCAGGACTCCCAATTCCTTGACCTCACCCCAATTCCGATTGATATCAAACTAGAGGGAGCGCTTTCAAAGCAGAACATTCGAGTAAATACCCCATCCACTTTTACCGTTGGCATATCGACCGAGACGGGGGTCATGGAGAATGCTGCAGAGCGCTTGCTTGGCCTTGATCAAACACAGATCCGGTTGCTGGGACAGGATATTATCTTTGGTCAGATGCGTGTGGTTATTGCTACAATGGACATTGAATCCATTAATGCTGACCGGGATTTGTTAATCGAGAAGATTACGGCCGGTGTTGAGGTGGAATTGCAAAAGGTCGGCTTGCGCCTCATTAACGTTAACATCCAGGACATTACCGATGAGTCAGGATATATCGAGGCACTTGGTAAGGAGGCTGCCGCCAGGGCAATTAATGACGCTAAGATCAGTGTGGCTGAGAAAGAGCGTGATGGTGAGATTGGTAAGAACAATGCGGAACGAGAGCAGCGGGTTCAGGTTGCAGCAGCCAAGGCAACCGCAGTAGAGGGTGAGAATGTCGCGAAAATCAAGGTGGCGCAATCAGATGCCGCTCGAAGGGAACAAGAGGCGGAAGCGGAACGTCTCGCTACTGCAGCGGAGAAGGTCAAGACGGCGCAGGCGCTTGAGGAGGCGTATGCATCTGAGCAGAAAGCGGAAACCGTTCGTTCCCAGCGTGAAAAGGCAACACAATATGCAAACGTGGTTGTTCCAGCTGAGATTGAAAAGGCGAAGATTGAGACCCTCGCGGAGGCTGATGCGGAGAAGATTCGACGATTGAAGAAAGGTGAGGCTGACGGCATTCAATCTGTGATGGAAGCCGAGGCGCGCGGAACACTTGCCACGCTGCAGAGTAAGGCTCAAGGATTTGGTGATATTGTTAAGGCTTCAGGCGGTGAAGCTGATGATGCAACCCTGCTACTTGTCACGGAACAGCTGCCGGCACTTGTCGAAGAACAAGTGAAGGCAATCTCAAACCTGAAGATAGACTCTGTGACGGTTTGGGATTCCGGCGGCAAAGGGAAGAATGGAAAGAATGACACCGCTGAGTTCGTTTCAGGGCTTGTAGGAGCGTTGCCTCCACTGCATCAGCTCACCAAGAATGTCGGCATTGAATTGCCTGAGTTCCTAGGAAAGCTAACAGACAATCCTCAAGAGGCAGCCGACATTATTAATCAGGCTAAGGGGATGAATCCTCAACAGGCGGCTCCGGATAATGAAGGCGCTTAGCTTGAGGCGTCATGAAATGCGCATGCTGTAATTTGGGCACGTTCATTTATTTCTCCTGCTGATCTTGTGAGGTTGCGTTGAAATCCTCTGCGATTTTCTTTCCCTTGTTACCAAGGTGAATGGCACCTTCGCTGATCTTTCCGAGAGCCTTCTTGGCGAATGGCTTGGAGGCGTTGATGGCAGTCCCGCCTTCTTGCCGAGCGGTTTTGAGTAGGTTGCTAGCTTTCCCGAGTATCTTTTTCTTATCAAACATGACCGGATAACTTATACGATAAGGTAACACATGATTATTTTTATTGAAGGAGATTGTAATGAGTTCAAGGGGAATGACCTGATAATGAGCAACTGTCGCAATGCTACTCTACACGAGCCCCGTGGCGCTCTATTGATTTAATATAGGCTATATAACATTATGCGCATATTCTCCTTCCTTACATTTGAATCCATTTTGGTGCTTGGATTATCTTATTTTTGCAGCGCCGCTCATTTTAATCATGGGGTTGCTTCCGGTGATCCATTCCCCGATTCTATAGTCCTATGGACCCGGGTCACGACCGGGGAAGATTCTCCCGTTGCGGTAAAGTGGGAAATATCAAGGACTGCTGATTTCAGCTCAGTCGTTAACGGTGGAGAGTTTTTAACCGGTCCGGAACGTGATTACACTGTCAAGGTAATAGCCGGGGGATTAACACCCGACACAATTTACCATTATCGTTTCTCGCTGAACGATGATGATGTTTCTTCACCTGTTGGACAAACGAAAACCCTCCCAGTTGGTAAGACAGAAGAGGTTCGCTTGGCGGTATTCGCTTGTTCAGTTATTACAGTCGGTGATTTTGACGCCTTTGCAAAGGCTGTCGAGATAGGAGGGTATGATGCAATGATTCATACAGGCGACTATATTTATGAATATGGACCGGAGTATGATAATCCCGAGTATAAACAACCTGATTCCGTGTTTGAACCGCCTAATGAATTGAAGTCATTGAGTGATTACAGGTTGCGTTATGCTCAGTATCATCGTGAGCCAAGCCTGCAGGCGGCAAGAGCCTCTGCTCCTTTTATTGTGATATGGGATGACCATGAGGTTGCGGACTCTGCATATAAGGACGGAAGTTCAGCGCATGATGAGGAAGTGCTGGGGATATCATGGGCAAAGCGCCGAGCCAATGCAATGCAGGCATATTATGAGTGGCAGCCAATTCGTGTGCCGCCTTCAGGCAATCTCATTGACGGATATCGGTCTTTTGATTTTGGCGACCTGATTTCACTTCACATGCTTGAGACTCGTCATGTTGCGCTGGACAAGCCTCTTTCTGTGCCTGGCAAGAATGACATACAGGCGGTAATTGCCGCGTTGCTCAACCCCGCTGACAGGCGCGACACAATCGATCGCCTTCAACCATTCGGGCTGGTTGAGCAATCAATTCCCGATGATCTTGCAAACAATGAGCAAAGCCTTGAATCCTTTGGTATTAATGTCCTCTTGCCCATTTTGTTGGCTGAGGTTCTTGAGGTCGCCTACACCGATCCTGATCGGCATATTCTCGGTGAAAAGCAGCTGGACTGGCTTCAGGATAAAATGAACGAGTCATCAGCACCATGGCAGGTTCTCGGTCATCAGCGGCTAATTCAGGAGAACAAGGTTCCTGCTGCAGCCGCACCACTGGTAACCATCGCTTATGATCTGACAGAGCAGGAGCTGTTTGACTTTTCCATTCCTTTTTTCGTCGCACTTGGAAAACGCCAGTCCGGAGTTGAATTAACTGATCTCGAGCAATCCTACTTCGTTGACCAGGTTCCGGCTGCCCTTGAGGGGCTTGAGGACTGGAACGGATATGCGGTAGAGCGTGACGCCATGCTTAGTTCCGTCCCTGATGGGAAGAAACTGGTTTCACTCGTTGGCAATACGCATAATTCCTTTGCATCCCCCTTGAGGAAAATCTCCGACAATGCGTTGGCTGGCATTGAATTCGGTGCGCCTGGCGTCAGTTCTTCCGGGTATGAGCGCTTTGGTTCCGCTGATGCCTTTGAAGTCCTTATTAGTGGCTACAACCCTGACTTGGCGTTTGTAGACCTCGAATATAAGGGCTTCGTTGATGTAAGCTTTACTCATGAGTCGGTTGAAGCTCGCTATATTTTCAAGACTGGTAGCGATGATGATCCTGTCTGGGAAATTCAACCGCTCAACTCGATTGACGGGCTGAGCTTGACACGTGGAATTGCCTTTAATGATGAGAATGTCGACACGGATAACGATGGCCTTTTTGACTGGCAGGAATTTGGCCTTGGAACTGACCCCGAGAACAGCGACACTGATTCTGATGGCTACTCTGATAGGATTGAAGCCTTAAATAAGGGACTCGGCTTTGACCCGACCAGTGAGGATTCAGCTGAGATTCTTGCCAACCTATATACGGCCAAGCAACTTCAGGCACTTGCGCTTGGAGCTCCTGTGCTGAAACGGGATCCAGAATCAGGGAACTTTATCCTGAAGGTTAAGTTGAAAAAGGCGGTAAAGGATGAGGCCTGGAGGAATTTGCCCGCATCCGACGGGAATTTACGTGTTTCCGATGACGGAAGCATTGAATTTGAATTTTCTTCACCAGATAATGCGGCATTGATTAGGCTTGAGGCTGGCCCTGCCCTGATTGAGGATGATGATGGAAATTGAGCGTCCTCTTTTATTTTTTACGGAAGTGAGATGCTTATTCCATCTTAAT
>JAAESJ010000425.1 GCA_024229495.1 Verrucomicrobiaceae bacterium
TCTCGTGGTCAATGCCAAGGCGGTTGAGCATCGTGGCATGGAAATCATGCACATGGACCGGATCCTTCAGGACATTATAGCCAAATGGATCACTCTCCCCATAGCTGACCCCTCCCTTGATGCCTCCCCCGGCCATCCATATTGAGAAACAACGAGGGTGATGATCCCGGCCGAAGTTGTTACTCAATTTGCCCTGGCAATAATTGGTGCGCCCGAATTCCCCTCCCCACACCACCAGGGTATCCTCAAGCAGGCCGCGCTGTTTCAGGTCGGTGACCAGAGCGGCACTCGCCCGGTCTGTTTCCCCGCACTGCTTGCGAATGCCCCCGGGCAATCCCCCGTGTTGATCCCAGCCGGGATGATAGAGCTGAATAAACCGGACATCACGCTCGGCAAGACGACGTGCCTGCAGGCAATTGGCCGCAAAGCTGCCCGGGTTGCGCACATCATCACCATACATCTTCAGTATGTGCTCGGGCTCATCCTTGATATCAGTAACTTCCGGAATGGCAATCTGCATTCTGTAGGCAAGCTCATATTCGGCAATCCGCGCCTCAACGGCAGCATCAACCGGACCGTCGGTACCCGCCTCATGCAAGTCGCGAAGCCCTTCCAGCATCTTGCGTCTGCCGTCGCGTGAAATCCCCTCCGGGTTGTTCAGGTAAAGCACGGGATTCTTGCCTGAGCGGAAACGCACTCCCTGGTAGGCTGAGGGCAAAAACCCGCTTCCCCAGAGGCGGGAGACCAGGGGTTGCCCGCCCTTGTTCTTGGTCACCATGACCACAAAGGAAGGAAGGTTTTCATTGGCACTTCCCAGCCCATAGCTCAGCCATGAACCAATGCTTGGCCGCCCGGGAAATGGTGATCCGGTCTGCAGCATCGTCACGCCGGGACCATGGTTGATGGCCTCGGTATGCATGGATTTAACGATGCACATATCATCCGCGATTTTCGAAGTGTGGGGCAGAATCTCACTCATCCACTGCCCGCTCTGGCCATGCTGCGCAAACTTGAAAGGTGAGCCGGCAAGCGGGAGGGATGACTGGTTTCCCGACATCCCGGTCAATCGCTGCCCCTTTCTCACATCATCGGGCAGCTGCTCCCCGTGGTGCTTGTTGAGCAAGGGCTTGTAATCATAGAGGTCCATCTGTGAGGGGCCTCCGCTCTGGAATAAATAGATAACCCTCTTGGCCTTGGCGGGCATATGGGTATCGCCCAGGCTTCCGGCGGCAGATGCTCTGCCACCGGCCAGCAGCTCGGCAAGGGCAACCCCCCCGATCCCGCCGCCAAAGCGCTGCAGGAATTCCCTTTTCCCAAGACCGGGAATCCATTCCTCTCCTCTGCACGAAGCGTTATTCATAGGATGCAAATTCATGGCAGGTGCCTGCTTTCTTTTTAGCCCAAAGAATCCTCTACCACAACCAATTGCTTTACGTTATATTGTCTTTATGACCTTGAAGATCACATCTATTTTAACCTGCCTTCTCCTCTGCCTCATGCCATCGGTCCAGGGGAAAGAAAAGAATGCGCAGCCCGCCACGGAAAAAATCTACAGCGGCAAGAAATTAAAAGTTCTCCTGATCACCGGCGGTTGCTGCCATAACTATATCTTCCAATCCACTGCCCTGACTCAAGGCATTGAAAAGCAGGTGGACGCTGAGTTCACCGTCATTAACGATGGAGGAAAGGGAACCAGGGCAAAAATCGCCCTTTATGACGATCCGAAATGGGCAGACCCCTATGATGTGATCATTCACAACGAATGCTTTGCTGATACCATCGACACCGAATACATCCGAAAAATCACCGAGGTTCATAAAAGCGGGAAACCGGCCCTCGTGATCCATTGCGCAATGCATACATACAGGTCAGCAAAGGTTGATGACTGGCGACAGTTCCTTGGTGTGACCAGCAAGCGCCACGAACACAAGAGCAACTACGCCGTCATTCCTTTCCTGAAAAAACATCCGGTCATGAAGGGGTTTCCCGAGAAATGGACCACGCCCAAGGATGAACTCTACGTCATCGAAAAATTATGGCCGGACGCAAAACCCCTGGCCTACTCAACCAGTGAGAGAACAGGAAAGAAACACGCCGTCATCTGGACCAACACATACGGCAAGGCTCGCGTGTTCGGGACAACATACGGACATTCCGACGACACCTTCCGTGATGAGGTATTCATCAACCTGCTGGCACGGGCTACCGCCTGGGCGGCAGGAAAGCTCTAGTATTCAGCCAGAGTCTCCCAGAAATTGAACAGTGCCACCGCAACGACTGCGGCTGCCGCTGCATCCTCAATGGCGAGTTTGCCGTCGCGTTTTGCATCACCGACAGCAAGAAATGCCTTGGCCTCACCGGGATTGCCCGAAAACTGCTCCTGCTGTTCCCGGTAGATTCTCTGCAATATCTTCAGCTCTTGCTCATTCGCATTGCGGCTGGTCGCCGAGCGAAACATTTCCGCGAACATCGCGGAGTGGTTGCCTCCATGTTTATTGAGCATCTTCTCGGCAAATACCCTTGCCGCCTCATTGAGCTGGGGATCATTGAGCAGCACCAGGGCCTGAAGCGGGGTGGATGTCCTCTCACGCTTGACGGTGCAGACATCACGCTTTGAGGCATCCAGGGCCATCATCACCGGTGCCGGGCCGGTGCGCTTCCAGAACGTGTAGAGACTCCTGCGGTAGAGACCCTGCCCCTTGTCACGCCCCATTGGCTTAAAGGATTCGGTAACCTCATAGGGCTTGACCGGTACTCCTCCAAGCGTTGGCGACAACAGTCCTGAAACGGCAAGCCACTGGTCCCTGATCATTTCTGCCGGTAACCGCAGCCTGAATGCCCGTCCCAGCAGCAGGTTCTCAGGGTCATTCTCCTTGCCCGCTGCAGACAGGGTCGATCCCTGGCGATACGTGGCGGAACTGACAATGAGCTTTAATAAAGCTTTTACATCCCATCCTGAATCAATGAAATGTTTCGACAGCCAATCCAGCAGCTCGGGGTGAGTGGGCATCTTCCCCTGGCTGCCGAAGTCTTCCGGAGTTCGCACCAACCCCTCGCCAAAGCACAACTGCCAAAAACGATTCACTGCAACCCTGGCCGTCAGCGGATGACCGGGAGCCGTCAGCCATCGTGCCAGTTCCAGGCGATTGTTCCCGCCATTACCGGGCAATGCGGCCGGGGTTCCCGCCTGCACCTGTTCACCCCGCTTGTCATAAGCACCCCGCTCAAGCACATAAGCCGCCTTGGGCTCTGCAAGCTCGCTCATTACCATGATTTCCTTCAGCCCATCTTCAAACCCGGCGAGTTCCGCACGTACCTTGGAAAGCCCCTCACGTATTTTTGCCATTTCCGGGTCTATTGCCGCCTTATAAAAAACCAGGTCGGGCTTGAACTCCCCCCCACTGTGCAGGCTTTGGACTTCAGGAGTTGTTAACTCCCGATTGAATACCTTGAACTCGTCAACCAGTCCATTCTTGAACCCCTTGTCCCGGAAACGTTCCCCGATGGTAATGTTATCACCACCACCGCCGGCAATTCCCTTGTAGAGATGATCCCTTACCACCTCGCAATCCGCCTCGACGCCGTTGAGATATATCTTCAGCCCGGATGCCCTGCTCGACCCGTCATTACTGACGCAGACATGGAGCCACTCATTGACGGGAATCGGTTTTTTTAAACGGATACGCAGGGCATTACCCGGCCAGAAGTGGATCAATGACCAGCTCAACCTCCCCTCCTCAATCAGCAGTTGATAGCCTCGGCTTCCGGCATCTGTCCATGCCCGGGAACGATGGAACACCACTGCACGTTGCTTCACATCAGGCGTGTTCATCCAAAGGGAAACGCTGAAGGGCTGGTAGCGCCGGAAATTTCCCACCTTTGTGCCAATGGCATCATCGCCGGTTAACTTGACCGCTTTACCCATCCGGCCTTCAACGCTGGAATTAGCTCCGCCCGGTTTTCCCTCAAAATCAAGATGCAGGAGTTGCCCCTTTATCTCCTTCTGGTCTTGCGTTTCCTGCCATTTCGAAAAGCGCTCATCAATCCCCGGAACCCTCTTCAGCGAAGCCTCCAACTCCTCGACTTTCTTGCGCAATACAGATTCCCTGGCCTTCTGCTCATCACTCATCATCCGCATCGTGGGAGTGGGAATGGATCCGGTGAAATAGGCATAAAGACCGGACTCGGAAATATTCTGGAAATAGGAGAACAGCCGGTAGTATTCTTTCTGTGTCAGCGGGTCATACTTGTGATCATGGCAGCGCGCGCACTCAAGTGTCAGCCCAAGGAATGTGGTTCCGAAAGTGTGTACACGGTCAGCCACATACTCGACACGAAATTCCTCATTGGTACTGCCACCCTCGACCTTTTGCGGATGTAGCCTGTTGAAAGTGGTAGCCTGCACCTGGGCGTCGGTGGCATCCGGAATCAGATCACCGGCAAGTTGCTCAGTAATGAACTCGTCGTATCCCTTGTTCTCATTGAAGGCGGTAATCACCCAGTCACGCCATGGCCAGACAAACCGGTCCCGGTCAACCTGGTATCCGTAACTGTCGGAATAACGGGAAATATCCAGCCAATGAGATGCCATGCGCTCTCCGTATGCGGGCTTGGCAAGGAACCGGTCCACCATCCGGTCGTATGCTCCCGGAGCGCGATCCGCCAGGTAAGCGTCAACTTCATCAATCCGGGGGGGTAATCCCGTGAGGTCAAATGCCACGCGCCGTATCAGCTTCTCCCTCGAGGCCTCCTTGTTGATCCGCAAGCCCTGATCCGACAGGCGCTTGATGACAAACCCATCAATGGGATTTTTCCCGGCCTGAGCCCCGGGAACATCCACCTTATCCGGAGCAATAAACGACCAATGCTTACGGTAACCGGCCCCTTCCTTTACCCATTGCCTGAGGAGGTTTATCTCCTCCCGACTCACGGACAGTTTGGAATCCGCAGGAGGCATGTGCTCATCAGGATCATCACTGGTCAGACGCGCCAGA
>JAAESJ010000426.1 GCA_024229495.1 Verrucomicrobiaceae bacterium
ATGACGGACGGGCCAAATGCCCTCGGCTTTGATTATTTCTACGGCTTTACCCATGCCCGCAATATCGGGACAATCATCGAGCAGGACAGGGTGGTGACCAAGGTGAAGGGCATCGAGAACCAGCCGCTCATGATCAAGCAAGCCTTGAAGTATCTCGACGAACGCGCCAAGAAGGATCAGTCGTTTTTTCTCTATTTTCCCATGTGCCCGCCCCACAGCCCGATTGTGCCGGCGGAGAAGTTCGTGGGGAAAAGTGAAATGGAGGGCAAGGAGGGGAAATACGGTGACTGGGTCTATCAGGGCGATCATATGCTGGGGCAGATTATGGATGCCCTGAAACGCAATGGACAGGACCGGGACACACTGCTCATTGCCACCGGGGACAATGGAGCAGCCAGGCGTCCTTACCCACCCTTAAGGGAAGCGAAGAGCAGCATTTATGAAGGCGGGCACCGGGAACCCTTTGTCGCCCACTGGCCGGGAAAGATAAAGCCGGGAAGTGTCAATCACGGTGTCATTTGCCTGAATGATTTTTTCGCGACCTGTGCGGATCTCCTTGAGGTCGACCTGCCGGCTAATGCGGCGGAGGACAGTGTCAGCCTCCTGCCTACTCTGCTGGGTAAAGCGGATGCTCCACCCCGGGGCGCCATCATCAACCAGGCCTCGGAAGGTCTGGCCGTCCGGCAGGGCCCCTGGAAATATATCATGTTCCGAAATGGCACGCGTGAACTCTACAACCTGAAGGAAGACATC
>JAAESJ010000427.1 GCA_024229495.1 Verrucomicrobiaceae bacterium
CGCATCAGTAAGCGGGGATCCCGGCCCATCCTTTCCCAGTCCCGTCGCATTGACCACCAGTGAGCCCGGCGCAAGTTGTACCGTGAGTGCATCGGCCACCTCCGGTTCCGGGCTTAAGTGGCCAACCACTCTTCCCTCAGCGCCCCATTTCTCAGCCAGGTGCAGGAGATGGTCAAGGCGGGGTCGACTGCGGTTGACCACGTGAATGGAGGCAGGCAGGCAATCCTCCCTTCCCCCTTTAAGCAAATACCACACAAGGGCAAGCGCACTGCCTCCCGCACCGAGGATAAGGACATCGGATCCAGTTTCACTGAAGTGTATGGGGGGAAGAAAATTCTCCAGCGCCATGCCACCGCAGACAGGATCTGTCGCACGAGCGCAAAGCTTGCCCTCACGCTTGTAGATGCTGCTCACCTCACCCATCTCACCAGCCAGCGGATCCAATTCATCAAGCAAGCCTTCGCAAGCTGCCAGCAGGTCCATCTTGTGGCTGGTGACCAGTGCCCCCAATGAAAGCGGATCCGACTTGATAAACTCCACTGCTTCCCGGTAACGCTGCGGATCATCATGCAGGGGAAAATCCAGGCCAACCAGTCGACATTCCCCAAGGTCGAGCAATTGTGCCCAGCTGGGGAAAACCCGCACGCTGGATGACGATCCGGTCGTCACCCCAATGAAATACATGGTGGGAATCTTTGCCTCTTGCAGTTCCATGCGCTCTTTATCCACCGAAAAAGTCCGGTGCCAAGGAAGACTAGAGGCTCAAAACCTGAATGTCCATCCCACCTTGGCCACCGCCTCAGTGCTGGTCCGGTCAAATCGATCGTCAAACCGGCGGAATCCCTGATTGAACACCAGATAAATGTCACTGGCCGGGTTGACCATCCAGCGCAGCCTCGAGTTCAGGCCAAGCTGACCGGACACCGTGTCAAACTGGACCCTGCTTGAGATGGAAATCTTCGTTGTGGGAGTAAATCGAACCGAACTGTTCAGGATCAGGGTCTCGAATTCTCCACCCTCCAGTTCAAACCAGTCCACGTCAGCTCCTAAATGCATGGAAAAAGACGGGGAGGGTTGCCAGCCAACCTTGCCGTTTAACCCGAGTTTTTCCCCGTCCGGGTATCCACCGAAGTTTGTGCCGGCAGACGCATACCACCCCCTGGAGGGAGCCGTCGATATTGATGCCCTGCCGCGCCAGTAATTATAGTCGTCGGCAGGTATCACGGTATCATCATAGATCTCAAAATCCTCTTCAAACAACTCACGCCGCCTGCTGATGGAAAATTCCGCATGATCACCGCTTTCCAGCTCAATCTCCGTCTCCAGCTCGTTGTCCTCAGAAAGCGCATTCAAGTCCATGTCCGTGTCCACTTGCGTTTTAAAATCAAAGTCCACCTCGTTGAGGAACTTCCCCTCAGGGTAAAGCTCATAACTGAGCATGCCGTAGAACTCGTGAATCCCTGGTCGACGGATAAACCCCACAGCCGGGTCAAGGTCTTCACCCAGTCGCTGCCAACTTGCCCTCGCATAAAGCGGATTGTTGGGATAGACCGCTGAGAGTCCCCAGCCATAGTCCTGCTTTTCGTCCTCAGTCCCCATGACCCAGCCGCGGACTCGACCTTCCTTCAATTCACCCAGGGAGCTGTTTTTTAGTTCAAAATCAAGTCCATAGGTTTCAGCGTCCCCATTGGAACGCGGGTCTCCAAGTGTGAAGATCCCCCCGACCGAGGACTCATCCAGCACATCATAGGAGACCCTTCCCACGTAGACCTCATCAGGATCCAGATCCTCTGTGCCATCAAGTTGAACTCCGAGGAGACCGAGATTCCACTTACCGCTCTTCCCGGTAAGCTTGCCACCAAACTCAATTGGAACACGGCTGCCGTTTGATGCCAGGCCAATGGTCCGTGAATGAAACGGCAAGGGGCTGCGGACAATGCCCCCAAAGCGGAAATTCTTGGCATCCTCGAGGAAAAAGGAGCGCTTCTCCGGAAAGAACAGCGGAAACCTTGAGGTGTTGATCTGGCGGTCATCCACGTCGGTCTCGGCAAAGTCGGTTTTCCATGTCCAGGTAGCGGTCAGCGAGGGGGTCAGCCGATAAAATCCATCCAAGGAGGGCTCAAAACCAAAATCGGAACCCTCGCCATCACTTGAACGGTACCGGGCTACGAGCGTGGGGCGCACATCAAGGCCCAGTCCCATGTCCAGATCCTTGAGCCCGGTTAGCTTACCCAGCCCCTGAAGGGTCCACATTGAGCGTAACCGGGTCGGAGAAACCCAGCGCAGTTTCTCATGCTTTCGGCGGATCTCACGCTCAACGTTGAAACCCCAACTTGTGCGATTCACGTCAAAGGCAAGGCTACGAAAGGGAATCTCAAACTCCGCAACCCACCCCTCGTCATCCTGAGAGGTCTCAACTGACCATATCGTGTCCCAAGTCAAGTCCGGCCGGCCTCCGCTGCGCACCACTCCATCCGCCTTGCCACCTCCACCGGCAACGGCAAAATAATACCCGTTCTTGGCCTGCTCAAAGGTATCAAATACCATTCGGACACGGTCATCACCTCGGCCGGGTGAATCCCTTCTCCTGTCCCTGGCCAGCATTTTCCCGGGCTCCGAGTCAAAGCAGCGCACCCCGATATAAAGGGCACTGGCGGTTGAAAAGACACGCATTACCGTACGCTCACTTGGTGCTGCCCCGCTGACCGGTTCAACCTGTCCAAAGCCGCTGACGACGGCTGCAGATTTCCATGCCTCATCATCAAGTTTGCCGTCAATGATTGCCCCCTGCTCAAGACGTATCACGTTGATTTCGCTATCATTGCCGGAAGCATTCGTACTCAATCCAATGGCCACGAAAAGGAACAGTAGCGGAAAAGGCAGGAATATGACTGAGTGACGATACATCTTTGATACCACCTCCTCCCGTTAAGGGATTGGTAAAATAAAATAATAAACGCGGAGGCTAACCCCTTTGGCCCCGCTTCAGAAGCTAAAAGAAACCTTGCTCTAACCTTTACCAGAAATGCACTAACCCATCGCATCCAGTGCAGCAACATCCGGTGCAGCCCGGGAAATTCCATCGTTTAAGGGCCTAACTGCATGATTCCGAAATAATTACCCTGAAGGCAAACGACAGCTCACCCCCCTCATTCTCCGGAACATACCGTTACTACCGGAAGGCCCGGGAATCCCTTCTCAAGGAACAAGTTTGAGGTTCTCTTTGAGTATTCCTGCGCGAATCTTCTCTAGGCGCTTGGTTAAATCCTCCTCAGGAGCATCGATGGTTCCCCCCAGTTTCACCTTGGCCCAGACGAACCCCTGAGCATCTTCAGTGAAAATCGACGGTTTCATGATTCCCACCCTTTGAGGGAATGCACCCGGAACTCCCACATCAAGTAACCCTTCCAGCCTGCCGTCCGTATGGATGGTTATCCCTCCCCTCAAGCGAAAAAGTGACGGGTTTGCTGCCCTGAGCTCATAAAGCTCAAGTGCGCCGGCAGTTCGCCTCAAACGACCCTCCACTGAATGAAAATCAATGCGGGCCAAAAGCGCCTCACCCAAGCCTATAGCCAGACGCTGAAGAATGACATGGTTGCTTAAAACCAGGTTATTACTCGAAAAGGAACCCTCTGCAAGCCATTCTCCTTTTTTAGCTAGTGAGCCGGTTACCTCCATTTCCCCGTCAATATTCCCCCTTAACTTGTCCTTCCAGAAGGCATGCACATTGTCACTAAGAGGCAGATCGGAGAATGGCACAACCAGCCGGAATTCACCCTTAGCCCCCGTATTGACAAACCCGCTCATTGCCACGGAGCCTTTTTCCCCCTGAACAAGGATGGATTCCCTGATCTTGTATTTTCCATTTTTCACCGACCCCTCAAGCTTCCCTATCTTAAGAGACGGCCAGCCTGGAACCTTTAAATTTCCGCCCTTAAATCTCAATCTGAACGCCCCGTCCATCAGTTCACTGATGTTGGCAACAGATGCTCCAAGGAAGGGCTCGTTATCCAGTCCCTCTTCCTCCCAATATAAATCGCAATCGGCAATACGGATGCCACTGCAATTGATCATTCCCGGAGCATCATCAAGGCCCAAGCCTGCTAAGGTCATCAACCGCCTGCCCTTGGGCTCCCGCCCACCAATTCCGGCCGGTTCAGTTTCAAGGACAGGCACGCCAAACCGAAAGCTTCCTTTTGAAGCATGCACAGACCCAATGTGCCAGTCCCTTGAAAACAACGTCCATAGATTCACCCTGGACTTCAAGTAGGTCAGTTCAGCCCCGTGAAAGAGGCTGCCCGGGATATCCTCGATGACCGCTTTTCCGTTATCAAGGTCAAGACCACTTAACCGGAAAGATCCGAAACCGACCCCCACTCCAACAAGTTCGCTGACACGTTCCCCAACACTTGAGCGGAACCTCTGACCCCTGATTCCGAAAATCATCAGCGTGTATAGACCCGCAAACAACAGGACAAGCGAAATGCTACCGATTAAAGCAGTCCTCTTCAGCAACTTGATACGACGTTCCCTGATCTTCTTGGGTTGCCGGGTACGACGTTTACGCCGCTTCCTGACTTCCTTGATAATCTGCTGCCCCTCCTGATCCTCAATCAGCTCTACATTGATCGACTGCCTGCCGGAGCTTTTCTCTTCCCCGTCACGCAACTTATCCAGCATTTCCTTGTGGGAATAATTGCTTTTCGCAGGCTGACGTTCACCGGGATTCATTGTTCTTCTTCTGTTGCGTCAGTCTCAACCAATAATCAGTATGTATCCTGGAAACACCTGATTAGGCATTGATTATCTTATTCCATAAAGACCCCGTTCACAATCCCGTAACGAAGGAATCAGGAACGAGCATTAATCCTTTGACCCGAGGGATCAATGATATTGACCTTCACGAAGAACACCACTGCACGCAACGTCCGAGTAACTCCCTTGGATCGGAAGAAGCGCCCAAGCAACGGGGTGTCACCCAGGAACGGGACCTTGTCATCGACAACGGTTCCCCTGTCTTCAATAAGGCCGCCGATCACAACCGTTGCATCATCCCAAACAACCACGCTGGTATTCTCCCGCAATGTTTTGAAAACAGGTTGCAGGATGCGGTTATCGGTAAGTTCAACAGACTCCACATTGCCCAGAATATCGGTCCCGCTCGTGGAGATTGGTGAACCATAGTTGATGAACCCTTCAAACTGTACAAACTCAGGCGCAAGATTTAGTTCCACGGTGAAATTGTCCTGACCCACAACCGGTTCCACCTCCAGGTGAGTCCCAAGGTTACGAACTTCAAAGGCAGTCGGATGTGCAGGGGTAACAGGGAAACTTGATGGAGCCTGCGCCTGACCCAGCCCACCTCCACCAAAATTATTACCACCGTTGAAATCCTGTGGAATCTCAGGGGGGTCATATTCTGTCGGATAAGGGAACTCACGGATAATATCAACGGTCGCCCGTTGCCCTGATCGGGTGACAATACTTGGCCGGGTGATCAGGTCCGCCCCCTTAGCCTGTGAAATGGCGCGCATTACCATCTGGAACTGTGGATCAGTCAACACGCCACCAACCCCAAAAACACCAGGCGCCTTCAATGTGGCTCCGGTTCTGAAAACAGTATCACCGCCGGATAGCAAGATATTATTAATGGCATCCCCCTCATTCCACTGCTTGCCCGAACGTAACCCGGACGTAACCGGGAACGAAGCGAGCGGACTGTTCGTCCCGGGAGGGATAAAGGGAAATTCAGCCCCGGCCTGGGCCTCAGAACCGCCTGAGGACGCATTCCCCTTCGTTCCTCCGCCGGCAAAGACGCGGTCTGAGTCTGCTACATTGAACTGGCCGAGCAACCAGTCAAAGCCTAGTTCATTAAGCTCAGATTGACTGATATCAATCATGGATACATGAACCTCCACCTGCTTGGGCACCTCATTAAATGAACTGTCTATAAAGCTCTCTATCAATTCAATATTGCTTGGCGTATTGCGAATCACCAAGGAACTTGATCCGGGGATAAAGATGGCGCTTGCCCCCTCCGGGAAAGTTACCCCTTGCTTCATAAGAAACTCCTTAGCTCCCAGCCGCTTGAGAGAAATCCCCCCAGTCCCTACTGCGGCACCTGCGGCAAAGGGATCATCAACAGCATCTTCAGCGATTGGCGCCGTGCTGAGAAAGTCAGGCGGAACCCTGAAACTCTTGGTCGCCAGCTTCTCAGTAGAGGCATTGCGGGAAACAATACTCACTGCAAATGTGTCCACCTTGAATCGGGTTCCGGTATCACGGGTCACATATCGAAGAATTTCGCCAATCGGGACATTCCTAAGCCTCAGGTTAACGTTTGCATTGCGGGCCACTTGATCATCCCGATCAAGTTTCAACACAAAGTTGATCCCGTCCCCAAAGTTATCCAATTGCCTGGATTTAATCGTCAGATATTCAATAACATCCTCGAGGGTGGCATCATCAAAGTTGATAGTATCAATGAAAATCGACTTGAGCTTATCCTCAAGGGATTGCTCCCCGGAACTAAGCGCGGTGGCATTACCTCCAGTCAGGCCAAAGCTGTTCGAAATCTCAACTTCTGTCTCCCATGCCTCATCAACCTCCCTGATCATCTTGCCCCGGGTCTGATCCCGAGAGGAACGGTGGTAGGCAACAATTTGCTTCTCAGCGGCTTCCATGCCACGCCGGGCAGCACGGTTAAAGCGATCGACTCGCAGAACACGAGCATAATAATCCAGAGCCTTGTCAAAATCACCCAGCGCCATCGCCCCTTTACCGAGTTGCAGCAAACGCGTAACTTCCTCAACATTTTCCAGATGCTCGGGACTGCGCGCCTTATTGTTCCACTCGGGATCCTGAAGGCGCTGCTGTAGCCTCAGGGCGGGCTCGTATGAAGGATCCACTGAAGGATCCAATACCCTGTCAACAACCTCCTGAGCCTCGGCAAACTCTGCTGACTTTACCAGCCGAAGCGCATAGAGAACAGAAGTCGCGGCATAATGCTGACGTGCCTTGCCTCGAATCTCCTCAGCCATTGGGGACGGGCTTACCGTATTATAAGCCTGAGCAAATTGCGCAATGGCCTCCTTATATTTACCTGCCGCCACTAGGGTCTTCCCCTCTACCAAAAACTTTTCAGCCTCAAAAATCTGATTCTGCCGCCGGGACACCTCACCCTCCGCCGCAGAAACCGGAATTTTGCCACCGGGTTCAGCCAGTGATCCCTCAAGTAGCAGAACACTCAGTAATCCAACACAAACACGCAATGCCATGCCCCCCCTGGATAACCATGTCAGGGGCAAGGCACAGAATCGCAAAAACATCTTTGAAAGAAACGATCGAGGCATTGACTAAAAAATCCCTAAAAGCTTAAGCAACAGGGGGAGGCAATGTAACGCCCAAAGTGAAGCAAAATGCAACTATTCTAAACAATTGCTCAGAGAGGTGAATTTTTATATATATCACTGATAATGAAAGAATTACCTCCTCAAAACAGGCCTTAAGAGCAGATTTAATTTCTTCCTAAAAGTGAAACTCCTGCTGCACCACCCTTATAGCCGGGCACGAATCTTTTCTCAAAAAGATGCGACGACGGAAAAAATCCATCAATTCTCCGCAATAGCAGCGGACATTATCATTCATACGGGAAAATAAGGCTTCAGGGTCTAATCTGTTCATACGAACAGATAGGTGTTCATGTGAACAAAATCAAGTCCTGCTTTTTCTTTTTTTTAAAAAAAAGAAAGCGCTTTGATGTGATTCATCGCCGATGACACAATTCCCCACCTCAAGGAATGCGCGATCTCCCACAAAATGCCCGCCTCTTTTGCCTTTTCCGGGTGTTCTTCAACTGCCGCTTCTACTATCCGGTCTACATGGTGATGTTTGGTGATTTCGGGTTAAGCATCGCACAATTTGCAACCTTAAATCTGGTCTGGGCCATCACCATCGTTTTGCTGGAGGTCCCCTCAGGTGCCCTTGCTGATCACTTGGGGAGGAGAAAACTTGTCGTGGCATCCGCTATACTGATGATCGCAGAGATTCTGGTATTGATCCTCACTCCTGCCGGTTCGTCTTTTGTCTTCGGAATGTTTGTGATCAACCGGGTGCTGAGCGGTGCCGCCGAAGCGGCTGCAAGCGGTGCCGATGAGGCAATGGCCTACGAGAGCATCCCTGAAAAAAATCGCCAGAGGCTGTGGGGCAGAACAATGAAACTAACCATGATCGGTATGTCGATCGGATTTGTCATCACCTCGATAGCCGGCGCCCTGGTATATTCCCCGCACTTCATGAATTCGCTGCTAAGCAGTATCGGGTTTGATGCGGACATGACAAAAACTCAGACCCTGAAATTTCCACTCTACCTGAACCTTTCCACCGCGCTTGCCGTCCTGTTGATCGCAACCCGTTTCGAGGAACCCGCAACTGTTCAGGATTCTGACCGCCCCCGGCTGAATGCAATCCGGGAAAGCTTTTCTGGAACGATACGTGCGGGGCAATGGATATTGAAATCGCCAGCGGCAACTACCCTCATGCTGACCGGCCTCTTCTACGACAGTATCATCCGCGTATTCTATACCGTTTCCTCAAATGTCTATAAGCTCATCAAGTTGCCAGAATGGACATGGGGATTCGTGGGGGCATCTGCATCCATCATCGGGATTGGTGTGGCCCTTCTTTGCGAGCGCATGGCAAGAGGTTGCAGCCCTTCGGTCAACTTCATGCTGGTTACAATCCTCACCTTCGCAGGCTGCATGGCTTTGGCTAATCCTGTGCCCCTCTGGGGCGTCGTTCTGTTGCTGCCCATGCTCACCTCAATGCGTTTCCTGCAATACTTCCTCTCCTATTACCTGAACCAGGTCACCCCCTCGGAACAAAGGGCCACCGTGCTCAGCTTCAAGGGGGCAAGCATGAACCTCTCCTTTGGCATACTTACCCAGATCTTCGGGGTAGTAACCGCCCAGTTTCTGTGGAGTGGCCAGTTTTCGGGAAGTCCTGACCCCGAACTTGCCGCTTTTGCCCACACTCTCACTTGGTGGCCTGCATACTTAGCCATTGGAGTTATCCTGCTTTTCACCTTTACCCGGTGGCGTTACGGCAAGGGGATCACCAAGCTGATTGAAGAGGGAAAAACGGAAAATGCACCCGGACATTAAGGTGCTGGATCTATCGCCCTTACCCTTATTCGGTTAGGACGAAAAACAGCACCACCATGCCCAAAAACAGCCATATTAAAAGCCCTAAAATCCACTTCTTCCAGAGGATAATCACCTTGCCGCAACTTGGGCAGCTATGGCTGCTCTTCGCTAACGGAGTTCCACATCTGCTACATTGAATTAATTCACCAAAACGCTTTGAGGCGAGCTTATTCAGATTGGGGTCTGAGTCTGTCGACATACGCGATTCCTATTGCACAAAACAGACCAATCACACAAAGAAAAAGCATTTATTTCCCGGGATGCATAATGCTTAAATGTCATTGTCAACAATCGAGCATTGATGCTCTTAACCATTAGATGAAGTTAACTCCTTTACCTTGAATTAAGTCTCCACAAAACACGCTTTTCGTCCACGAATAATCAACGCCTGATTGTTAACAATCAGCAGAGCCGACGCCTTTGGAATTAAATTCGCTTAATGGTTCCTCCCTCAAAAAACGTCATCCAAACAGATCTGCAAAAAAAAGAAAACCTTTCCCACCTGCGCATGGGCTCCCCTATTAACCGGTCAGCTCTCTTATCACCTTGCCATGCTTTAGAAGGTAGTGCGGTCGGCCAGTGCTGTCAGCAACAGTCGTCGTCTGGGGATTAATTCCCAGGCCATGATAGAGAGTGGCAATCACATCCTGATAATGAACAGGTCGATCAATTGCTTCCGCTGCATAACGATCCGTTGCCCCGATTACCTGCCCCACATTGAGCCCCCCTCCGGCCATCATGCCCATGGCAACCTTCGGCCAATGATCACGCCCGGCATTTTTATTAACCTTTGGAGTCCTTCCGAACTCTCCCCAGGCGAGCACTGTGACCTCATCAAGCATTCCCCTATCAGAAAGATCCTCAACGAGTGCGGCAATCGCATGGTCAACAATAGGCACCAACTGCTTCATCCTGGTGAAGTTATTAGAGTGGGTGTCAAAGTCACTGATGGAAACATTGACGACGCGCGCACCCGCCTCAATCAAACGCCGTGCAAGCAACAGCTTCTTGGCTGCCTGAGGTCCTTCACTGGTAAAGTGAGCGAGCTTTGACTCCTGCATCGGCGGAACATAACGCGCCACTGTCCTTGGATCCTCCCTGCTAAGGTCCATCGCCTCTGCAATGGAGCCAGAGGTAAGGATTCCGTATGCCTGCGCGGTAAAGGAATCAAAAGCTCCCATCATTCCCGCCGCATCAATAACCCTGCGAGTGCGGTCAATCCCCTTGAGCAAACTTAGCCGATCCTCCAATCTGCCCAATGTCAGCTCATCATTCATACGCAAGCTGGTGGTGTGCCCCGCTTGCAACCTCGAAAACTCACCCTTCATCCCTTCTTCGAGTTCACGTTTAAACATTGATGAAATGTCCGGGCGAAACGGGCCGGATGCAGGCCCCAGAAAACCCGGGCGGGCACTGTTCCTTACCAGTCCCCTGCCCTGCATCAGGTCAATGAATGCGGGTGTGCTTGCGCCAGCCTTTTTCTCAAGGAGCTTGGCAACCACACACCCTATCGCCGGCCATCCGCCTGCAGGTCCCGGATCCGAACCCTTGAAGCCCGACTGGCACTGAAACGCATTATGCTGACCATCAGCACCAACCAATGATCGCAGGAATGCAAAACGATGAGCCGCACCGGCAACCTTTGGCATCAATTCCGAAAGATGCAGCCCGGCAATGGTCGTCCCGATAGGCTTGATATCCCCACGATACTCAACAGGCGCATCCGGCTTGGGATCAATCATGTCCATCTGCGGTGGACCTCCATCAAGATGAATATGAATAATCGCCCTTCGTGAAGATCCTGTTCCGGCAATGGACTCCGCCCGCAACACATCGGCCAGGCTAAGCCCCCCTAATCCAAGGGCTCCAACCCTGAGAAAACTCCGTCTTGAAACACCATCACAGTGCCTGAAGCGCCCTCCCTCAACATTAAGCATGGGTCAAAATTAACCTGCAGCCAAAGCCTGTGCAAGCAATCCGGACTGCGTTCCTTATTTTGCAGGCCAAGGAATGCACCCCTTGCCGCTCACCGCCGCCAATTAGAAGGATAACAAGGGGAAAAAACCGGTTCGAATTTTTCACTTATTACCTTATTATACCCAGCTCCACTGCTGAAATCCCGATGAAAGAAACTGTAATCACTGCCATAGCAACCGTGGCCCTCATTGTGGGGTCAAGCGCTGACGACAAGAAAACAGCTCCCGGGGCCCCTGATGCCAAGCCCCAGGGAGGAAGCTTCACCATGGAGTTGAGCAAAACGGTAGACGAGCTCGGCTCCCTGGCCCGGGGCAACGTCCTGTTTACCCAACCCGGAAATCCCGCTGACTCATTCCATCACTCCCGCCGGGCATTGCTTGTCAAAGGTAGCTACATCGCCATCCTCGACAACAGTGCCACGACCGGTATTCACTGGAAATGGCCGGGAAACCCGCTTCCCATTTTCCTGACTCACCCGGAGGGAAAAACACTCGAAAAAAAAGGCAACTCCCTACAACAGCTTATCCTGAAAAAAGGTAAGGAGGAAAACCCCGGGAACATCGCCATCCTCACGATGAAACCCGGATTAAAGGTCAATGGTGTTTCCGGAAACCCGGAGCTAAACCTTGCGCCGGGGATCAACCGCCAAATGGCGATTATCCAAACAGGAAAACACACTGACAGGATTTTCTGGGGAAGCAACGGCAAGCCGGTCACTCTCAGCAACACCCACTGGGCCGTGAACGCCCACTCCGCAATTATTCGTGAGGTCGACAATGAAACCACGCAACTGGCCACCTTTGGCAATGCTGGAAAATCCAGTAACCTGGTCGCAACCAAAGCCGTAAGCCTGGAAATCGAAGGGGAGAACGTGGGCATCGAGGGGATTATTGCATCCCCACTGAAGGATCCGCGGCGAGAAGAAAAAGTTACAGAAATCCACGGACACTACCTCGCTGAGAAAGGGGCAACGCTCAGGCTCAAGTTCGGCGTCAACACCCAGCCTATAGCGCGGAAGGACAACCGGTTGCTGGCCTTCTGGAGATTTGATGAGGGAAAAGGGGAAACACTTATTGACCTTAAATCTCCCGGGGAGAAATCCCGGATCATGGGTATTGATCCCAAACAGGTATGGGTCAAGGGAGTGGGCTTCGGCAAGGCGGGTGCTGTCGCTCTCGCGGACGGGGCACACATCCAGACATCTTTTGTAAAGAGCCTGCAGGGCAATAATTCCATTGCCTTGTGGATCAAGACCAAGGCTGCCGGCCTCCTGGCAAGTAAAGTCGCGGGGCAAAAAGAGCACCTGCTTCCCGGTTCTCGCATGATCGAAGTCACTCCCAAGGGCGAAATCAAGCTGACTCTTGTCAATACTACCAAGCATCGGGTAATCCGAAGCAAGGCCATGGTCAATGACGACAAGTGGCACCATATTGCCTGGACCGTGACAGAACAACAGGATGAAGGAATGCGGGTTGACCTTGTCGCGGAGCACCGCCTCTACGTTGACGCAAAGCTGCAGGAGAGTATTAAGATCAAGCGCCCATACGATAGTGAACCGGTCAGGGAGCCACTGACAATCGGTAAGGCAATCAGCTACAAGCAAGGCGATGGGAAACCTGTGAAAATCGCCGGCTTTGCCGGAAGCGTTGATAACCTGAGGATATACAACTTTCCTTTAGATGAGAAGCAAATCAGCGCATTCCACATGGTCGGAAAAAAAACATCTCCTTTTGTAATCACTTCCAATCCCAGAAAAACGGTTCGGGTGGGTGAGCGTTTTGATTATGCCATTAAGTTTACCGGCGTTCCGTTTGCTAATTTTAAATTTAACACCCTGCCAAAATGGATGAAATTTGAAGGGCGCTTGACCGGCATCCCCACCACCAAGGACATTGGACTCAGTAAACCCATGAGCATCGTCGGCATGTCACCCCTGGGACCCGGGCAACAAATATTCAGCATCAATGTCCTTCCTCCCCTCGTAAGCCCGGAATGGCTAATGAAGGTAAACGGCAACCCTGTGCCAACCCGATACACCGGCCGGGGGATTGAAGCTGACCTTCCTCCCGGAGGTGGAAACTGGAATTTTACCAGAAAAAACAAGCAGGCTCGGTAAATAAGAAATCCAGATTACAACGAATCTCATACCCCCCTGCCTTACCTAATTGGCATGTCAGGTGAAAATTGAGCCACACATCATTACTTCAAAAAACCCTCATTATGCTAAGATCCATCTGTTTGCTGTTTGCCGCCTCAATGCCCGTGATGGCCAAACCGGTTGTTGACAACAACAACTTCAATCAACTCCACAGCCTCATCCAGCCAACTGAAGAAGAAACTCGATGGTTGCAAATTCCCTGGAGAACGAGCCTGTGGCAGGCGCGAATCGAGGCTGCTATCACTGGAAAACCCATATACCTCTGGGAAATGGATGGCCACCCGCTTGGCTGCACCTGAAATAATGGTGTCATCGACAGGTTGTCGAGTTTCTCAAATCCGGACATCATCAACACAATCCGGGAAAACTTCATCCCGGCCACTGACAACGACTGGTATAACCGGCGGCGCCAGGACGCCGCAGGAAAATTCTTCCGGTCGGTCGCCGCCCAGGGACCACGCAAAGGAAACGGCACCAGGCAGGGTCACTATATCCTCACTGCTTCCGGAAAACTGCTTGGCTATAATAACAATCGCTCACTGGAGCGTAGAAAA
>JAAESJ010000428.1 GCA_024229495.1 Verrucomicrobiaceae bacterium
CCAAATCCCGCCTCGTTGCCCGGTGGCTTCCAGGAGCGGGTGTTGTGGGCTGAGCCGAATTCCCCGCGGGCGGTGCCGAAGACATCATCGGCGGGCCATCCAAGGTTGCGGAAAGTGATGTCATGGTGCGGCCAGCGTGAGGTGATAGCTGTCTCAAGGTAAGCGTTTTTCTCCATACCGTGGACCAGGCTGCCGCCGACAAACACGACGCGGTTTTCGGCCTGGCTGGCATCGGGCTTCGGGTCGGCTTTGTCGCTTGCGACACTGATTTTTCCGGCCGGGATACTGATGGTGGCCGGGCCACTCCAGGCACTGGAACTACCGTCTTTTTTCCAGGTCCTTACCTTCCACCAGGCCTTCGAGCCGACGCGAAAGGCCTTCCCCAGGCAGGGGATCCCGGCGTTGTTTTCAGAGTAGCGCAGCCCGCTGTCCCACAGGTCACCGACATTGGCGGCAAGCTTGGCCTCACTGCCGGCAACCAGCACCTGGTAGCCGGCCTGTGAGGAGCCATCCCAGGACAGGGTGTATTCATTGAGGCTTAGGCCCAGGGAGTTGGCAAGTGGCTGGGCATCGAGGTTCTCCGGCGGGGCGGGAGGCCTGGCCTGTGCGGAAAAGACCTGAAGGAGGAGCGTGATCGCGAGGAGCGGGAAAAAGAGCTTCATACGTTCACAACGATAGAGAGCCTCATGGTCGTTGAAAAGCTTTCTTGAGGGGTAAAAAGCCGGCCTGCTGCCTTTGGCTGGCAGCAGGCCGGAGATTCTGAGAATCAACTCAGGGCTAGGCAACGAGGAGTTGCCGGAATGAAAAATTAATTATCAAATACCCAATACCTGACGAAAGCTTCAGCGATTCACGAGATGTCTGGCACCTCTTTTGGCACCTATTGCGGGCCCAAGGATACTGTGAATCTACGCCCGCTCTTCAAAGACGAATGTTCGTGTGGCACCTATTCCGGATGTAGTAATTAAAAACCCACTCCCATTTCTTCATATCTGTTAATTGTCCAGCCATAACTTGTCGCTACACATGTTATATAACTTGTTGAATTATTTATCTGAACCCCTGTTGTGATCGCGCCATTTAAACGATCATTTGGGGGCATTGCTCCGCCTAAACCAGTAAAACCTCTAATCCAATAACCATTGTTACCACCAGGAGTAGATTCGATTATTGTAATTATAGTGCCAACCTCTCTAACTGGAAGTCTAACTTCATAATCACCAACGGCGTGTGGATTCGATACGATAACAACTGATGCCCCCGTCGGTATGCGTGCTAAGTCTTCTTCTACCCATGGCTCTCCCAGCTGCCAAACTGCCGCTGTAATAGGATGAGGTATGAGAGCGGCCTTAATTTCCTGCAGGGAATTTGCCAGATTGGCTTCTGCTGCTTGTGCGCGATCTGTTTCCGCCGCTAGGTCATTCGCCAGAACTGCTTCTTCTACTCGTGCGCGATCTGATTCCGTATCAATGCGCGCATCCACATATTCCTTGGTGGTGGCGTGCTTGGGATCGGTGACCGGGCCCTCAAGACGAACTTCGCCATCAAAGGTGGTGCGGTTGTTCCGGAATTCGACGTTATTTCCTTCGAAGATCACTTCTGGTCCACGGAACCTGGTGTCGAAATTCCTGAATTCGACGCGGTCACCATCGAACCTGGTCTCCAAACCAGAGATCTCGTTGAACTCTCCATCGAAGCGTGTTTCACCAAA
>JAAESJ010000429.1 GCA_024229495.1 Verrucomicrobiaceae bacterium
AATTATGAACCGCAACTTCTATTATTAAATTTGCGCCTACTTTCTGTATTTTTTCTCAATTTTGAGGCATTCGCGCTCCCCTATAATCGTTTTCCTGCCAATTATCGCACGCCGCTCGCATTGGATGCCGAACCCGTTCCCTAAAGTCGCAGGTCAAATACCGGAAGCCCTTTGAAAGAAATTTCAGGGTGCCTGCTATGATCGCTCGGCTGATCTGCGCCCTTTGGCTCTGCTCCCGGCTGATTTCTTGACGCCGGCGCGTTTGATCTTTGCTGCCCGCTTGCGAGCAGTGCTCCATTTCGGTTTGCCTTTACGCGGCTTTTCCCGACGAGGCTCTGTACCTTTTTCTGGACTTGATGAGGAGGTCTTTGGAGAACGCTTTTTCCCTGAAGGTTTCTGGTCATGCTCAATGGCGCCGTCCCTTGCACTGGCAGCACGCTTGGCCTTGGCCGGCCGACGCGAATTCTTACTGCCGGCTCCTCCGTCACGACTGCCACTCCGGGCTCCGTCACGACTGCCACCCCGGGCTCCGTCACGACTGCCACTCCGGGCTCCGTCACGACTGCCACCCCGGGCTCCGTCACGACTGCCACTCCGGGCTCCGTCACGACTGCCA
>JAAESJ010000430.1 GCA_024229495.1 Verrucomicrobiaceae bacterium
TCATCAATCAGGATAAAGACAAGGTTACGGTAGGTTGGAGCTTCATCCTGCGCCAGAACCAATCCGGGCTGGGATAAGAGCAGCGCGGATAACAAGATCAAATGTCTCATAAAGGACGCATGCTACGCATCATTTATACAATCCGCAATAGCGGTAAATATCAAAAAGGATAGTGCCAAATACCTGAATTAGGTTCAGTCCTTGAGCATGCCAGAGCCGGGGTTTAGAATCCCCAATGCGTAGCCTGCCTCTAGCCGTGGCCATATTGCTCACGGCATGTGCAGGGACTTATTCCAAGCCTCCCTGGCATGGCTTTCCCCGGAGGGCAGCAACCGTTTTCAAGCCGAGGAGCATCAACAATTTATCAACTGGACAAAGACCCTATAATAATCCCACCAAGATACGTGAAAAATGAGCAGACTCGTGCATCAAACCAGGAAACCGTGTTTACGCCTTGCGCTTACCATCCTCTGCTTCTTGCCGTGCAGTGATATTGTCGCTCGGGAAAAACCGGATTTTACTGACTATTGCCAACGCCTGGAGCAGGAAATACAGAGCAGAAAACACGGGTTTCTCGCCGGGAATATCAGCTATTACGTTGGCGGTTTCCACGCCAGCTGGAAATTGATCGAGCATGAAACGATCGGGCTCACTCACCCATTCCACCACGACCTGCGCAGTCGTGGCATTGGCCTACTGAAAAGTGAACTGCAAGGAGCCGAGAACACCGGCATCGGCAACGACTACTACGGGTGGGAATTCTATAAAGACACAAGGATCCTCTACGGCAGCGTCATCATCAATGGGAAAACATACAAACACCCAAAACCGAAAAGCATGCGTTGGCGCCCGGACAAAATGATCTGCGAATACGAACTGGGAGACGTCATGATACGGGAGGAAAAATTCATCGCTGAAAATGACGCGGCAGCCTCCATAATCACCGCATCAAGGCCTGTAAAACTGGAGTTTTCCGGGCACAGTTTCTATAATAGAAGAAGCGTTTCATCATCCGCCTCAATCAGGCTCGATCAGGAAAATAACGCGATCATTGTCTCTGAGGCCGGCACCGTAAGGTCCCGCCCTGATCCGGGTGGCGAAGAGCGTGTTGGACCGTGTATCTATAGCGGCATGTTCACGGTCTTGAGTGCTTCCCGTGACATCACCAAGTCCCTGGTCACCAAAAAGGACCAAAGGGGAGTCCAGCACTATACTTTTTCTGTTCCCTGCGACAGCAAGGGCACCACTGTTTCCTGGGCGATGCACGATACTCCCGGCATGGCCATCAAATCCGCACGGGACATTATCAACAACCATCGCCCGTGGTTACTGGCCAAAACTATTGAAATTAACCGGCAACTCAACGAGGAGATTCCCTGGCTGCGCTGCCCGGATAAAAAATTCGTCGATATCTACTATTACCTTTGGTCGCTCTACCTGATGTATTACATCGATGTCGGCAAGGGTTGGGAAACGGAAAACCATACGCAGACAGCGGTTAATAATTTTCTCGGCATGCACCGCTACGATGCCGCTTTTCAAATCAAGGTCGGTGCCTGGACCACTGATAAAAAAAAATATGGGTACGGCAATGTCCTCACTTGGAAACATCTCACCAAAAACGATCGCTACCGGGAACTGCCAAGTGGCCTGAGGATGATCTCCGATAACAAGGGGATCGCATGGCACAGCGGCGCGTATGGCGGAGAGAGCTCGGAACATGTCCTCGGCGCATGGCAGATTTATGAGCACACAGGGGATGTCGCATTCCTCAAGGAATCTTACGAAGGGCATTTCGCGAAACTTTATCAAAAACGGCTGGGCAGTTTTGCCATGAACGAGTTCGAGGTCGCCGAGACACTTGAAAAAATGGCAGCCCTCACCGGTAACCAGGCCGATGTGCCACACTGGGAAACCCTGATCCGACGCGACCCCGAACATATCAGGCGCATGTTCGAGCAACGTTGGGAAATGAACGGGGTCTCCGGATACTTTGCCGGCCCCAACAACGGCATGATCATGACAAACGGGTTCTGGGCAATGCGCTCCCCCTACTTCCCGAACGAATATGCCAAGGCCATGGTCGATACCTGGGCCCTCGATCGAAAAAAGGGCTTCTTCGGGGAATTCTTCCCATTGGCGATGTCGAGGCACGCCATGAAGACCTTCAAGAAACCGGCTGATCATTCCTTCGGTTACACTCCGGATACCGCCTATTTCACCCTCGACGGCATGTTCCGCCAGCACCTTGTCAAGGAGGCAACCGAGCTGACCCTCAACCACCTGGAAAACTACAATTATCACGCAGCATGGAAAATACCTGTGGCACCGGAAGCCTACAGGAGGGACCGGACACTCTTCGGCGACCAGTACTCGAATTTTAATGCCGGGAAAATCCTACTCTACCTCGAGGGGCTCGCCGGTTTGAAATATTCCCTCCCCGAAAAAAAACTCACGATCCGCCCGGCCCTGCCCCAAACCTGGAAATGGATGGAGGTGCGCCTCCCTATTGCCGGTCAATGGACAAAAATACGATATACCGGGAATGATGTTAAGGTCACGGGTTGCCCGCTCCGCGTGATTCTGCCAAATAGAGCGTTACCCGAGTAAAAAACTCCCTTATCAATCAAGGAAGGCGCGATACGCATGACCAATAAAAAAGGGCAACCCGGGAACATATCATGGCAGCGGGAAATCATATCCTGAGAATGGAAACCCTGGTCGGGAGAGAGGCATCAGAAGTTTTTGATTTCTTCTCCAATGCACAGAATCTGGAGTTGATCACACCTCCGGAACTGGGTTTCAAGATCGTAAGCCCTTTACCGATCATGATGAATGAAGGGACATTGATTGATTACAGGATTCGCCTCTTCGGGATCCCTTTCCGGTGGCAGACGCTTATCTCTAAATGGGAACCTCAACGGCAATTTGTCGATGAACAATTGAAAGGCCCCTATGCCAAGTGGATCCATACACATACCTTTCAACCCACCGAAGGTGGAATCCTCATGCGGGACGAGGTGCAATACCGGCTACCTCTTTTCCCATTAGGTGAGATCATGCTCCCTGTGGTTCGCCTGCAATTAAAGAGAATTTTTACCTACAGGACCTCACGAATAAAGGAGCTCATCTGATGGTGTTTAAAAGTTCACTATAAGGCCAAGAGAAACCTTTTCTCTCCCTGACAACCCGGGCTAGGATGTGTCCTAGATGCAAAATGTGCTGCCCATCATCCTATTGCTCTCGTTGGGATCATCTCACCTCTGCCCCGCACAGTGGCCGCAATGGCGTGGGCCTTCAGCTGATGGCACGTGGCAATGCCCGGGACTACCACTGGAAATCGAGAACCCGCAACGCATCTGGAAAAAGGAAATCAGCGGCGGCTACAGTGGAGTCACCGTAAGCGACGGCAAGGTCTACACGATGGACCGGCCGGAAAAAAAAGACATTGAGCGCATCCTCTGCCTTGATGCCATTACCGGAAAAATTATCTGGGAGCACCGTTATGCCGCCAGCTATAAAGGTTTAAGTTACGACAGCGGGCCACGAGCTTCAGTCACCATTCATTCCGGCAAGGCATACTCCCTGGGATCGGTCGGGCACATTCATTGCCTGGATGCCGGGACCGGGAAAGTCATCTGGTCTAAGGATTCCGTTAAACAGCTCGGAGCACGCCGGCCAACTTGGGGATTTGCCGCCTCACCCGTCATCTGGAAGAACACGGTCATCTACCAGGTTGGTACGCAAGACGGTGGCTATATCGCTTTCGACAAGAACAGTGGCAAGGAGCGATGGCGGGGATCCAATGACCCTGCCGGCTACGCCACCCCGGTCTTTACCAGGCACAGGGAGCAAGACCTGATGCTCGCCTGGACACCGGAAAATATCCGCGGGATGTCGCCGGACACCGGGCAGGTATTGTGGTCGGTTCCCTACAAGATCAAGTATGGCGTCTCCATAGCCATGCCCATCTTTCATGATGAAACCGTCCTTGTCTGCGGTTACTGGCACGGCTCAAGAGCCATCAAGCTTGGGGAGAGCCCCACGGATGCCACGCTGCTCTGGCAGGATGAGGAGAATATCCGCGGCCTGATGGCCCAGCCCCTTTACCGCGACGGGTTGGTTTACCTTCTTGATCGCAGTAACGGCCTGTGTTGCTTTGAACTCACCACCGGCAAGCGCCTGTGGAATGACGCGGAAGCGCACACGCTAACCCCTGCCGGGCGCAATCCCCAGACAACGATGGTCTGGGCCAGGGACGGCAAGCGCAATGACCGGGCACTAATCCTCAATGCCAATGGGGAGTTGCTCTCAATCACCCTCGGAAAGGATGGCTTCAAGATTCATTCCCGCGCCCAGGTCACCGGCAAGACATGGGCACATCCGGCTTATGCAAATGGGCACATCTTTGCCAGGAGTGACAGGGAAATTGTCTGCCTGAAGCTTCAGGGATAGGGGGCAGCTTTTCGGCGCTATCCAGATAGCAATTTATTTCCGGGGAAGTTCCGGGTTTCTGGCCCTCGCTCTGGCCTTGGATTTCTCCCTGACCTTGATTTTCCATACCCGGAAGTTATCACCCCACAAAAGCAAGGGAATGGTTAACCGGAACGGTACAATATCGCACACCATCACGTGCGTTAAAATGCCAAGCCCCGCCTGAAAGTTGCCCGGGTTATTTAAAATCGAAACCAGAAAACTGATGCCACTGGCCGCACAAAGACCCAAGACCACTTTTGCCGCCGGAGATGCGTTTCAGCCGGATGGTTTCCTCATCCAGGATATTCCTGTCGATATGGAAAGGGTTGAAGTTCATGAAACCACTCTATGTCAGCCACTTTTCACGATCGGGCTTGTTGATCCATTTGTCCGCCTCCGGGTGCCCCTTGACCTTCATGGCCTGCCCGTCCCATTGAATCTCCTTCTGCATCTTCAGCGCCACGATTCCTGCCAGACCAATCTCGGTCAGGTGTCCGCCATGTTCAAAATCGGCAAAGGTCCTGCCATTGCCTTTACAGGCATCAACCCACTCATGCATGTGCCCCCTGGACCTGGGAATGGTTTTTGGTACCGCCTTTGCCGCATCATGATTGCCCTCACCAACGTATTTCTCCTCACCGTTCATCTTGATATAGCACTGCGAGTTCCACAACCCCGAGGAGAGCATCCCCTTATCCCCGATGAAAATGCATCCCACCCTTGGCAACCCGCCAAAAGTCTTTACGGCAGCCTCAACCGCATAGTCAGGTGGCACGTCCTTGCCTCCTCCGGTATACGCGTGCAACGCCACCTCATGGGAGCGTTTCTTGTTTTTTGAAAAATGGTATTTCACGGAGCAGGACTTGGCGAAAGTCTCCTTGCCAAGCCCCTCACCCCGGAAGGAAATCCTTGAAGGATAATCAAGGTGCAGGGCACGCAGGGCCAGGTTGAAGGAGTGACAGCAAAAGTCCCCAAGGAAGCCATTGCCAAAATCATACCACCCACGCCACTTGGCAGGATGATAGATGCCGGACTTGTAAGGACGAACCGGGGCGGTTCCACACCAGAAGTCCCAATCCATCCCCTTGGGAACAGGATCCGATCCTTGCGGGCGATCAACTCCCGAAGGCCATCCATGCGGAGGATGCCAGACGTGCACTTCCCGGATTGGACCAAACACATCCGCTGCAATCAACTCCATGCTGCGCCTCAGGTTGGCAGACGCGCTACCCTGGTTGCCGGTCTGGGTGACGACCTTGGATGCCTTGCAGAGCTCCCTTAATTCCCGCGCCTCACCAATGGTGTGCGTCAAGGGCTTCTCACAGTAGACATGCTTACCGGCCTGCATTGCCGCCTTGCAAATGGGCGCATGCCAGTGATCCGGTGTGGCAATGACCACCGCGTCGAGTGATTTCTCTTTTTCCAGGAGCTCACGAAAGTCCCTGTATTCCTTTGCCTTTGCCACTTTCTCCCCGTGTCGTTTCTTTGAACGGGCAATCTGCCCGGGATCCACATCACAGAAGGCTGCAACCTGCTGGCCCTGGTTGAGAAGATTTGCAACGTGGCCCTGGATTTGCCCCCCCATGCCAATAAAGGCAACATTCATCCGGTCATTGGACTTGGGATCCTTCCCAAAGAGAGTTCCAGTGGGCAGAATGCTCAGTGCTGATATACTGCCTGAGGCAGCAAGAAAACGCCGGCGAGAGGTTTTATGGGAAATCATGGAAAAAGTTTGCGGGTCAGGTCCCTGTAAAACAAGAATTTACTGCAGGGGCAGAAACTACAGTTGATTAATGCATTTCAATATCACAGGTGCCAAGCCCACCACGGAAGTAGTTAAACTGCACGTTCGGGTGATCGGCAAGCAATGACATCGGCACTGCACAATCGGCAATCCCCTTGGAGATCATCAA